>JAEEZH010000016.1 GCA_016288495.1 Lachnospiraceae bacterium | reverse complement strand
TGCTGTTAGTTTTGATACCGGCAATAAGCGGATGTGGCAGTTCCCGTGTGGCGGGAGAGTATTCTGTGCCTGAACCTGCGTCAGAGTCATCCTCAGAGACGGCGACCGATCCGGCATCGGATACTGCATCGGAAGCGGTATCCGGGACTTCATCCGATCCGTTGGATGAGGGTAATCCGCCTGAGGAAGATAAGACAAAGGAGGAGCAGGAATTTATTCCCACGTCGCCGGATGCGTTGCCCATGTTTCTTTGGGAGTATAATGGATATGTGGATGAGGCGGTAGATTATTACTGGCGGGATGATTTTCTTGATACGGATTATGATGAGGATGGAAAAAAGGACCGGCTTTTGAGGGAATATGCCGGAGAAAGCGATTATTGTGATTATACGATCGAATTCGGGAACGGGAGGAAAATATTTATCCCTGATGCCGTATGCACCGGTTTTCCCCATATAACAGGGGGAGATACCGATGGGGACGGTGAGAGGGAGATCCTGTTTACTTTGACATATGATACGAGTACCGATCCGTATTCCTTTGGCAATATGTGGCTGTATGATCTGGATGAGGGTATAGGTGAGTATCGGGAGGAGGAGCTTCCTTTAGGCAGGATAAGTGATGATGCCCGGACTGTGGGAACGGATATTACCCGTGATGATCACACCGTCACCATAAGGATCCCGGAGTTGGATCTTGAAAAGAAGTGTGAGCTGGGTGATGATGAACTTTCCACAGGCTGGTATGATTTTAATGAACCGGTTAAGGAGAGGACGATCTGTCTGGCGGAGATCAGAAAGATTAACGGAAAGGATACTTTGGTATGTTATTTTGAACCGCTTATGAAGACCTGTGTTCTTGTCGGCTTTGAGCTGAATTATACCGACAGCGGGTATGTAATGGAAAATCCTGTTTATGACGCACAGCCGGAGAATCCCATAATATGATGAGCCGCCGGCGAAAAATTTATTTGTTGATCCCGGTTCTGCTTGCAGCAGTGACAGTGGGCGTGTTTTTATTTGCATTAAAAGAGAATGACGAGTCCGAAGAGGAAGAAGTGAGGACGATCGTTTTGGAACCGGAAAGCGTGGAGAGCGGATCTGAGCATATTGAAGCGAAGGCTGATGATACGGAGATGCCAGGGATGAGTGAAGAAGAAAGTACCGAAGAAACCGGGACCGGGATGAGCGAAGAAGAAAACACTGAAGGAACCGGGATGGGAGAAGAAGGAGATGGCAGGGAACCTGAATCTGTGACAGAAGATGTTAAAAAACCCGAATCCCAACAAAGCGACTGGGTGGGATCTTTGGCTGCAGCTGAGAATGAAAGGCAGATAATGGTTGTTGCGGCGACCGGCTCCTCGGCAGTGCTTTCGCTTCATAATAAGGAAGATGGGGAAAACTGGAGAGAGATATTCAGCACCGGAGCTTCCATCGGGAAAAACGGGATCGGGAAATCGAAAGAGGGAGATCAGAAGACTCCCCGGGGAAACTATCGATTTACCATGGGCTTTGGTATAAAGAAACCGGAGAACGTAAATCTGCCTTATACCGTAGTGGATGAAAACAGTTTCTGGGTGGATGATCCTTCCTCCGGGTATTATAACCGGTTCGTATCGCTGGGCAATGTGGAAAAGGACTGGAACAGTGCTGAAAGCCTGGCCGGTTCAGGTAGATCTTATAACTATGCCCTGGCCATTAATTATAATGAATCCTGTATTCCGGGAAAGGGTTCTGCCATATTTTTGCACTGTTTGCCTACAGGTGGTGCCGGCTGCATAGCCGTCAGCGAGGATGCCATGGTCAGGATCTTAAAGGAGACCCTGCCGGATTGCCTGCTTATCATCGATTCAGCATCGAACCTTGGTCAGTAATTTTATATGTAAGGTATTGCAGAGAGTAGCGGCTTGAAAGGTGGCGGTGTCTTGAAAAGAGCCGCTGCTTTTGATATTATGGAGGCAGTTTTTCTGCTGATATGTTTTACGATCGATCATATATAAAGGAAGTCGAGAAAGATGAAAACCTGGAAAACCTGGCAGATTGTTTTGTTTACTGCTTTATGTGTATTTCTGAATGTGGGAGGAAAGTTTATTTCTTCATGGCTTCAGTTGCCTCTGTGGGCAGATTCCTTCGGGACCGCGCTGTGTGCTTATATCGCGGGTCCCGTGTGTGGGGCTGTTGTGGGCCTGACGGGGAATCTTTCATATTGTGTGGTTAACCGTCTCTCAGCGGCGTATTCCATTACAAGTGTAGCCCTTGCGGTTATCATAGGCGTTGCGGCACGCCGGAAATGGTTCGACAGGTTTTATGGATTCATGAAAGCTGCATCTTTTGCGATGCTTACGGCTCTGGTGGTGTCCGTGCCGGTGAATATGCTGTTTGGCAACGGCCTTACCGGAAACAAATGGGGAGATGGGGTGATCGATTATCTGTCGGATAAAGGCTGGAATCCCTTTATATGCTGCGTTCTGGGTCAGCTGGCTCTTGAATTTGTAGATAAGGTGCTTACCGTTTCGGCGGTGTATCTGTTTATCCGGTTCCGGCGATGGAATGATAACAGAAATAATGAAAAGAAGATGCGTCAGGGAAGTTCGGGGAGTATCGTGACGATCCTCTGTATGTCGCTGGGATTTTGTCTGTTAATGAATGAAGACGCCCGGGCTGCCGTGAACGGGAGCTCTGCAACGGATTATAACGACTATGTCCAGAGCGTATACAGCAGTAATAACGGCCTGCCCTGCGGAGAGGCCAATGATATAGCCCAGACTAATGACGGCGTTCTCTGGATCGGAACATATGCAGGTCTGTATCGTTATAACGGGCGTGAGTTCAGATGGGTGGATGATTATGAATCCGTTAAAAATGTGAACTGCCTTTATGTGGATGAAGAAGGACGTATGTGGATCGGTACGAATGACAACGGCCTTTCCATTATGATCCGTGAAAAGATCGTTAATGTCCTTGACCAGGCCAGCGGTCTTCCCTCCAATTCCGTACGATGCATCATCCGTGCGACAGACGGATATTATTATGTAGGTACCACCGGCAGCATGCAGATCCTGGTGATGAACAATGGTCTTAAAGCTGTGGATACGCTGGATGAGATAAATTATGCCGACAGCATCACAGCCGATCAGAATGGTCATGTGGTGACGGTCGCCTCGGACGGACGTCTTTTCCTGCTGGATAAGGGCAGCATTCAGGATGTTGTCCAGCTTCCGGATGAACAGGAATTGTATAACTGCTGCGCTTTTGCACCGGATGGGACTTTGATGGTGGGATCTTCCACGGATCATATTTACCGCTTTGATGTTTCCGGCGACTGCTTTAAGCAGCAGGGCGTTACGACGTGTGAGGATGTCAACAGCATAAATAATCTGAATTTCTTAAATGACGGGACCTTATTTATCTCTGCCGACAGCGGTGTGGCCTATATAGACAAAGACGGTTATCACCGGTTGAATACAAATGATTTTAACAATTCCATTGACAATATGTTATATGACTATCAGGGGAATCTCTGGTTCACGTCATCAAGACTGGGGCTTTTGAGACTGGCCAAGTCGCCCTTTAAGGATGTTTACGGAGCCATAGGTATGGAACGCCGGGTAGTCAATGCCATTGTATCCTGGCAGGGCTGCTATTATGTAGGTACTGATAAAGGACTGGATGTGGTGGATAAGACCTGCCGTCAGCAGATCAGAAATAACCTGACCTCGGACCTTGACGGAAGACGTATACGCTGTATGTATGATGACAGCTCCGATCATTTGTGGGTCTGCACCTATGGCAATGGTCTGCTGGAATACTCTCCGGAGGGCGAGGTCTGGGCCTATAATGCGGAAAGCGGAAGCTTCGGAAACCGTGCGCGTGTAGTGACAGGTCTTTCGGATGGCACCATACTGGCAGCCGGTGATACCGGTATCAGTTATATCAGGGATCATGAGATAGTCCGGACCATACGTAATGAAGACGGCCTGATAAACTCCATGATCCTGACCCTGATAGAGCAAAGCGACGGCACTATCCTGGCAGGAACTGACGGTGACGGTATAGCTGTGCTTAAGGACGGTGAAGTGGTGGATATGATCACCCGTGATGACGGTCTGAGCAGCGGTGTTATCCTGCGTATGGTTAAAGACCCGAAATCCGAGGGTGTGTTCATAGTTACCAGTAACAGTCTCTGCTATTATGAACCGGATGGTTCTGTCCGGGTGCTGGAAAAATTCCCGTATTTCAATAATTATGATATCTGGATCAGAGATGAGGATACACTTTTTGTCATGTCCAGCGCCGGGATCTATGTGGTGGAGCGCGATGAACTGGTGGCGGGCGGCGAGATCGCCTGGGAGCTCCTGGATGCCAGGAGAGGTCTGGGTACATCCCTGACTGCCAATTCCTGGAATTATTACGATGAAAACGGTGAACTGTTCCTTCCCTGCGATACGGGTGTCTATATAATAGATGTGGACAAATATAACAGCGATGTACGTTCCTACAGGATGCAGCTGGCTTCTGTCCGGATGGACGGGATATTGCAGCCCATAGCCCGCCGGGAACCCATCAAGGCGGGACAGGGAGTCAACCGTATAGAACTGGCTCCGGAGATCCTGAATTATACCATCCAGGAACCTAATGTGGGTTATTATCTTGAAGGTTATGATTCGCAATGGACCATAGTCCCCCAGAACAATATGAACAATATCATATACGCCAATCTTCCCGCGGGAGATTACGTATTTCATCTGGCTATCTTTGACAGTGCGGGAGATCGGGTTCTCGAGGAGAGGAAATTTGAACTGATAAAAGCAGGTGAGTTTTATGAGCAGCCGGTTTTCATAGTTTATATGCTGTTGATATTGTCACTGATGCTGATCTGGTTTACCTGGCTGGTGGTACAAAGACAGCTGAACCAGCAGCAGATAAAGCTGAACATGGCAAATGAGACTGTCATGGCCATCGCAAATGCGGTCGATGCCAAGGATGTGCGTACCCATCAGCATTCCCTGCGCGTGGCGGAATATTCGGAGCTGATCGCAAAAGAAATGGGGTGCTTCAGGGGATGGAATAAAAATAAGACGCTTTCTTCTCTTCGTAAGGCGGCTCAGCTTCATGATATCGGTAAGATAGGCGTGCCGGATAGTGTGCTGAACAAAGTCGGGAGAATGACGGATGAGGAATATGCACAGATGAAATCCCACGTGGACAGAGGAACCGAGATATTAAAGGACTTTACTTTGGTGGAACATGTCACGGATGGAACCAAATACCATCATGAGCGTTATGACGGACGGGGTTATCCCGAGGGCTTAAAGGGTGAAGATATTCCTCTTTTTGCCAGGATAATAGGTGTGGCCGACGCTTTTGATGCCAAGACTTCGAACCGTGTTTAACGCAATCACATGGGTACGGATTACGTTATGAATGAAATGCGGAGAGGCCGGGGCTCCCAGTTTGATCCCCAGGTGCTGGATGCATTTTTCCGCCTGATCGAAAAGGGTGTGATAAATCTGGATGAGCTTTACGCACAAAAGCGTGAGGAGATCCTGCAGGCGGATCAGGATGCCCAGGAGGAACTGGCGCGGCGCGTTGAAGAAGACAGAAAGATTCAGGCTGCCCAGATGAAAGATGAGGACGGCAGCGATAAGAAGGATCTGACTGACGAGAAAGGAGCCGGGATATGAAACGGGTATATGCGGCAACTGTTTTGACATGTCTTATCATGCTGGCTGTTTTCATGGGGTGTTTCCGGCTTCTGAACCTGTCCGGCAAAAAGGATCATCTGACGGTGGGTTTTGTATACGACAACGATGAGAGCACGGCTTACACTTATAATTTTTCCCTCGCAAAGGATGCACTGGAGCGGGCGTATGCCGGCCGGGTGGATATCCATACCTGCAGCAATGCCATGGACGATGAGGTAGATGAACCAATCCGTGAACTGGCTGCAAAAGGCTGTGATATCATATTTTTTAACGGCTACAGCGAGCTGGTGAGGGAGCAGGCACTTCAGTATCCTGATATTCAGTTCTGCCAGACCTCTTATATGGATATGAGCGGTCAGAATGTGCCGGAAAATTATCATACGTTCAAGGGCGAAGCCTATCAGGGAAGGTATGTCAGCGGTATTGCAGCGGGCATGAAGATAAACCAGCTGATCTCGGAAGGGGTTATTACGGAGGATCAGGCTGTTGTCGGTTTTGTGGCGGCCTTTCCCACTTCGGAGGTCATTTCGGGATATACGGCTTTTTTGCTGGGCGTACGGTCAGTGGTACCCCGGGCGGTGATGCGTGTCTGCTATACCGGGACCTGGAGCAGTTATGCCCAGGAAAAATCCGCGGCTCAGAAGCTGCTGGACGATGGCTGTGTGATCATCTCCCAGCATACGGATACCATCGGTCCGGCCATTGCCTGTGAGGAGACGTCGGGGAGCAGACCTGTATTTTTTGTCAGCTATAACCAGAGTATGTCCGAGGTGGCTCCCGGTTCATCCCTGGTCACCGCCAGGATCTGCTGGGAACCTTATGTACTGGCTGCGGTGGATGCAGTCATGAACGACAAGAGTATTGAATCGGAGTTTTCGGGAAAAGTACACGGAACGGATGTGTCGGCAGGCTTTGAAAGCGACTGGGTGGAGATGGATGATCTCAACCTGCAGAATGCCGCGCCCGGGACACAGGAGGCCATGGACGAAGCCATAAACAGATTTAAGCAGGGAAGAGTGGATTTTGTGTTCAAGGGTGATTACACCGGTGTAAACCCGGAGGATCCCTCCGATACCTGTGATCTGCGAAACGGCTACATAGAGAATGAGAATACGTCTTTCCCGCTGTTCCATTATGTGCTTTCGGATGTCATCACGGTAGTGCAGCAGTGAGCGGATAGTTGTATCGGATAATGGGGATGATTGCCGACAGGGCATATAATAACAATAATTGATAGAAACGCGGATTTGTGGTATCTTTTAAAGAGCGTTTTTCTGTTTTGAAAACGGTCATATCATTACATTTTTGGAGGAGAACGACATGATTTTTTCATCACTTAATGCACTTAAGGGTAAATTTGCTTATCCACAGGCTATTCAGAAGGCTATAGATTTCATGTCCACAGAGGATTTTAAAAAGCTTCCCGTGGGCAGATATGAGATAGAGGGGGATGATATCTTTGCGCTGGTACAGGATCAGACCACCGGTCCGGTATCCGAGAAAAAGGCAGAGAGCCATGGAAATTACATAGATATCCAGTTCTTGATGAGCGGACAGGAGATGCAGGGATATGCACCTTTGACCGCTTCGGCTGTGGGAAAGCCCGTAGAGGGCAAGGATAATATCTTTTACGATGAGGTGGAGAATGAGCAGTTTGTCCATCTTAAGGCCGGTGACTTCACCATATATTTCACAAATGATATTCACCGTCCGAATTGTACCGATTCGGAGAGTATGAATATACATAAGGCTGTGATAAAAGTACGGGAAAGCCTTATAACCGGATAATGATATGAATTATGCGATGATTCTTTATATATTGGGGGCGGTTCTCAAGTTTGAGAGCCTGTTTTTGTTGCTTCCATCTCTTGTGGGGCTGATATACGGAGAGAGATCCGGGCTTTATTATCTTGGCACAGCCCTGCTCTGTCTGGTCTGCGGCATGATCCTCGGGCACAAAAAGCCTGAGGAAATGATGCTTTATACCAGAGAGGGCTTTGTTTCGGTAGCCCTCAGCTGGCTGATCATGTCTGTGTTCGGCGCGTTGCCCATGTGTCTGTGCGGCGACATTCCTTTTTATGTGGATTCTCTTTTTGAAACGATCTCGGGTTTTACCACTACCGGTGCCAGCATATGTATCAATGTGGAGATCCTTACCCATGCCACCCAGTTCTGGAGGAGCTTTACCCACTGGATCGGAGGAATGGGAGTTTTTGTGTTCATCATGGCCATCCTGCCGATGATGGGCGGTTCCACCATGAATCTGATGAAGGCGGAAAGCCCGGGACCTTCGGTGAGTAAGCTGGTGCCTCATGTAAAAGATACGGCAAAGATCCTTTACGGCATGTATATAGCCCTTACGGTGGCAGAGATAGTGATATTGATCGTCTGCGGTATGCCCCTGTTTGATTCCTTTATCACCACCTTTGGCACGGTTGGTACCGGAGGCTTCGGTATCAAATGTGATTCCATCGCTCCCTATTCGCCGGTGATCCAGATCGTGGTCACTGTATTTATGATCCTGAGCGGGATTAATTATACGGCGTATTTTCTGGTGCTCTGCCGGAAATTCAAAGAGGTTTTCGGAATAGAAGAGGTCAGATGGTATCTGGGTATCATTGTCGGTGCTTCGCTTATCATTGCTGTTAATATACAGCATATCTATGGCGGATGGGGCGTCAGCCTGCGTCATTCGTTTTTTCAGGTGGCATCCATTATCACCACCACGGGTTTTGCCACGGCGGATTTTGACCGGTGGCCGATGCTGTCAAAGACTATACTGGTGCTGCTCATGTTCATGGGCGCCTGTGCCGGCAGCACAGGCGGCGGGATAAAGGTGAGCAGACTCATAATTTTGAACCGTGCGGTAAAAAAGGAGCTTTCGCTGATCATTCATCCCAGGGAGATAAAAAAGATCCGCATGGATGGTCATGTGATCGAGCATGAGGTCCTGAGAAACACAAATGTATTTCTGGTAATCTATTTTCTGGTAATGTTTGCATCGGTGCTTCTGATCTCAGTGGACGATTTCAGTTTTACAACGAATTTTACGGCGGTGGTATCCGCTATAAATAATATAGGCCCGGGCCTGGATATGGTGGGACCGACAGGTAATTTTGCGGCGTTTTCGGCATTTTCGAAGTTTGTGCTTATGTTTGATATGCTGGCAGGGCGTCTGGAACTGTTCCCGATCCTGGTGCTCATGCTGCCGAAGGTATGGCTTGGAAGAGACGGCAGATGAGATCGATCAAAAGATCACAGTTGTTTGTCATTCTGAGGAGCGAAGCGGCGAAGAATTTTAGTGGAGATCAAATATTATGAAGGTAATCATCATAGGCTGCGGCAAGGTGGGTAGTTCTCTTGCCGAGGAGCTTTCAAATGAAAATCATGAGCTGACGATAATCGATACGGATCCGGTCCGGCTCCATCGGACTACCGATTCCATTGATGCCATGGGTATCACGGGAGACGGCGTGGATTATACGGTTCTGCTGGAGGCGGGGATTCAGGAGGCGGATCTGCTGATCGCGGTTACGGGAAGTGATGAGAAGAATCTGTTAAGCTGTGTTGTTGCGAGAAAAGCGGGGCATTGTCAGACCATAGCGAGGATCAGGAATCCCATCTATGATGAGGAGCAGGATTTCCTGCGCAGGGAATTCGGCATTGCCATGCTGATCAATCCCGCTGCAAAGGCGGCTGACGAGATATTCAGCATATTTAAATATCCCTTTGCCGAGAGAGTGGATTCTTTCGTGAACGGTGATGTGGCCCTGTTCCATTTTACCCTTAATGAGGACTGCGCTCTGGTGGGCAGGATGATAATGGAATCCTCCAAGATCATTAAATCAAATGCGCTGGTGTGTACGGTCAAGAGGGACGATGAGGTCTTCATCCCCAACGGTCATTTTGTGCTGGAGGCACATGACACCGTATCCGTGGTGATCCACCGTACAGAGGCGACGGAGTTCTTTACGGAGATAGGGATGATGAAAAATCCCGTAACGGATGTGATCGTGGCGGGTGGCGGAGATACCGCATTTTATCTGGCGCAGCTTCTTTTGCGGGAGAAAAATTATAAAACTTATGTGAAACTCATCGAGTCCGACAGGGAGCGCTGTGAGCAGCTGGCAGAAAAGCTTCCCAACGCCACCATAATCTTTGGTGACGCCACGGACAGGACGCTTCTGTCCGAGGAGGGTCTGGAGAACGCCGGGGGATTTGCTTCCCTCACCGGTTTTGACGAGGAGAACATACTGCTTTCCCTTCATGCAAAAAAGGTGTCCAAGGCCAAGACCGTGACCGGTGTCAGCAGAGGAAGCTTTAATTCACTGATAAACGAGATGAAGCTGGGAAGCGTGGTCTATCCGGGTCTGGTCACTTCACAGCACATTCTGAGATTTGCCAGGGCCTTTAATTCAGGTATGGATTCCGAGGTGGAGAATCTGTACCGGCTTGCGGATAAGAAGGCCGAGGCTCTGGAATTCAAGATCAAAACCGATGGTTCATTCCTGGGTACACCCATCATGGACCTTAGGTTTAAAAAGAACACACTGATCGCATGTATCTACAGGGACCGCAAGGTAATAATCCCCACCGGCCAGGATTATCTGAAAACCGGGGATTCGGTGCTCGTGGTCATCGCGGGGTACACGGTATCAAGTATCGAGGAGATATTTATTTAGATTTAAAGACGGTGTCATTCTGAGCTCTGTCATAAGGGGCACCGCCTGCGGTGGATTCCTTAGGACATAAGCAAAGAATCCTGAAAGAGAAGGTATGATAAAATGATAAGGAGGGGGAACATGAAGACTGCATTGATAACCGGAGCGTCCAGGGGTATAGGTTACGCCATCGCCTGCAGGTTTGCCGAACTGGGCTATGATACGGTCCTGACCAGTCACAACAGTCAGAACCAGCTGGAGATGATGTGCCGGGAGTTCTCGGAAAAATACGGCACAAGGCATACCTGCGCCTGCGGAGACATAAGCGACGAGGAGTTTGTGGACAGCCTTTTTGCCTCTCTTGACGAGCTGGATGTCCTGGTCAACAATGCCGGGGTTTCATATGTGGGCCTGCTTCAGGATATGGAACTGGAGCATTGGAATAAGCTTATGGCGGTGAATCTTACCTCCGCTTTCCTGACCAGCAGGAGAGCCATCCCCTACATGTTGAAAAAGGGCCGGGGCAGCATAATCAACATATCCTCCATGTGGGGGGTGAGCGGAGCATCCATGGAGGTGGCTTATTCGACGGCAAAGGGCGGATTGAATACCATGACCAGAGCCCTGGCAAAAGAGCTGGCGCCGTCCAACATTCAGGTGAACGCACTGTCCTGCGGGGTGGTGGATACCCAGATGAACAGTTTTTTGTCGGATGAGGAAAGAGCCGAGCTGACGGAACAGATACCCATCGGGAGGTTTGCGGATCCCAAAGAGGTGGCCGAGGCGGTGGTTTCCATAGTCAATGCAGGACCCTATATGACGGGTCAGGTGATCGGTTTTGACGGTGGATTCCTGTAAATTTTGATAGCGAAGAGAGATGCCGCCTGGTACCCCTTATGACGAATGACGAGGGGTTGCGAAGCAACAGGAAGAATCTTGACAGTCCTGAGAAAAAGAAATAAAGCACATATAGAAAGGAGACATCATGGAAGGAATCATATACGATCTGATAATAATAGGAGCCGGACCCGCGGGGCTGGCGGCCGCAATATATGCAAAAAGGGCCAGGCTTAATTTTATCGTAATAGAGAAAACCGGCGGTTTCGGTGGTCAGATACTGGAAACTCCGGATGTGGATAATTATCCGGGACTTATGGGCTCCAGCGGTTTTGACCTGGCCCAGGCCTTCAGGGATCACTGTGACAAACTGGATGTGAAGTTTGTCACGGATGACATAGTCGGCCTGGAATCTTCCAATGATATTAAGCAGGTATTCGGAGAGGAAAAAACCTATGAGTGCAGGACGGTCATCATAGCCACGGGGGCCAGGCATGCCAAGCTCAAGGTGCCCGGGGAGGATGAGTATGCCGGAGCCGGAGTGTCCTATTGTGCCACCTGTGACGGTGCTTTTTTCAGAAATAAGACGGTGGCTGTTATCGGCGGCGGTGACGTGGCCGTGGAGGATGCCATGTTCTTGTCGAACCTGTGCGAGAAGGTATATCTGATACACAGGAGGGGAGAGCTGAGGGCAGCCAAATCACTTCAGGAAAAACTGTTTGAGAAGCCCAATGTGGAGATGATCTGGGATACGGTTGTCACTCAGATCAAGGGTGAAAACATGATGGTCAACAGCCTTATGATAAAGGATGTACAGACTGAGAATGAAACGGAGCTTTTTGTGAACGGAGTGTTTGTGGCAGTGGGAATACTGCCCAATTCAAATGAGTTCACTGGAAAACTTGCTGTTAATTCCGGAGGTTATATAGTGGCAGGAGAAGATTGCGCCACCTCCGTTCCCGGGGTATATGCGGCCGGAGACGTGCGTGAAAAGAAGCTCCGCCAGGTGATAACCGCCGCATCTGACGGCGCCAACGCGGTGACGTCGGTGATAGAATACCTCAGATAGACAGCGGGTTTACGTAATTCTTTACGAATTGTAATTATTATAAATCTTACGAATTTTACAGGATAGCTTATTATAATTGGAAGATATAGGGAAAACTTCCCCAAAGATCACTATATGTAGTGGTTGACAATATTGCAAAAGGATGTTATAGTTTGTAACAGTTTTGTAATAATTGAAATTGGTAAGATTTATATATATACGGAGCATTGATGAGAAAGACTGATCTGTTTAAGTTTATTGCATTTACATTGGCGACAGTTATTACTTTTACATCTTTTCCTTTAAGCCCCGCTGAGGCAGGAACGAGTTTTCTCCTTCCCGTTGCGGGAGTGGCCAGAGCTCTTAACGAGGGTAAGTCGGTTACGGTTGTCAAGGCTGATAAGATAAAGAGCAGCAGCGCTGCTTCGGACAGTAAGGTAGTAAAGGAAGTCGCAGAAAAAGAAAAGGAATTTGAGATCAAATCAGAGGATCTGGAGATCAAAAAAGAGGTTTCTTCCATCAAAGAAACAGCAGCTACGTCAGATCCCGCGCTGGTTACCGTCGGTGCCGGCAGCGTTACGGTGAGCGAGACCATCAGTGAGAACGAGGTTCTTGAAAAGAGTGCTAATCTGGAAGTGCCCGAGATAGTCTTGGATGACGGATTTGGCGATGACGGTGAGTCCGATACGGATGAGTCACAGGAAGGATATTATGATACAGAGGAAGATGCTTTTGTATCATATGAATCAAAGAAGACAAATACAGATGAGGAGGATTTCTCCAATCTGGTAATAGCAAGAGTAAACGATTACGTGAATGTCCGTTCCGAGCCGGATGAGAATAGTGAAGTAGTCGGAAAGCTCTATAACAAGTCGGTGGGTGACCTTTTGGAGGAAGCCGGCGAATGGTATAAGATCAAGTCCGGTAATTGTGCCGGTTACGTAAAAGGCGAATATGTAGTCACAGGTGAAGAAGCCGTAGAGCTGGCAAAGGAAGTGGGCACCAGGATGGCGGTTGTCACCACCACCACTTTGTACGTCAGACATGATCCTTCCACAGAGGCAGAGGTCATAGGCATGGTTCCCATTGAGGACGAACTGTTGGTTCTTGAGGAGCTGGACGGCTGGGCAAAGGTTTCCATAGAGGAAGGTGACGGCTACGTATCTACCGAGTTTGTAAAGCTCTATACCGAGTTTGTCAGAGCTGAGTCCAAGGAAGAAGAGGAAGCCCGTCTGGCAAAGGAAGAGGCCGAGAGAAGAGCTGCAGAGGAAGCCGCAAAGAAGGCCCGTGAGAAGCAGCGCAAGGAGGCCGAAAAGAGCAACGGCAAGAAGAAGCCCGGTTCCGGAGCAGTATCCGGCGGCGGAAATACGAATTATGTGGTATCCGGCGGCAGCGGCACAGGTTCATCGGTTGCCAGCTATGCACTCCAGTTTGTGGGTAACCCTTATGTATACGGCGGAAGCTCACTTACAAACGGTACCGATTGCTCAGGCTTCGTAATGAGTGTATACAGGAACTTTGGTGTGAACCTCCCTCACTCCTCCGGTGGAGACAGGAGCGTGGGACGTGATGTGGGCGGCATAGGAAATGCCCAGGCAGGAGATATAGTATGTTACTCAGGCCATGTGGGAATCTACATCGGCGGCGGACAGATAGTACATGCTTCCACACCTTCGTCGGGTATCAAGGTTTCGAATGCAGGATACAGAACGATATTGGCAGTTCGCAGAATTTTCTGATAAACCTTCTTATATTTAAACAGCACCCCGGGATGATCGTCCCGGGGTGTTGTTTTGTCTGATTTTGTGGTAGAATGTTCATGATTGTTTGATTGTATCTGATGTCATTCCTGATCCTTTATTGTTTTCAAGGGATGACACGATGATAATGATATATGGGGAATCGGAAATTGAAAACCGTCAGTTCAAAAAAGAAAAAACAGGTTCGAAGCAGGGAGTTCATGCGAAATGTTATTATATTCGCAGGTATTGTATTGAATGTGATACTGGCTTTCATTTCGAATAAGCTGGGTCTGCCTGTTTATCTCGATACAGTGGGCACCATTATCGTAGCTGGCGTCGGGGGCCTGCTTCCGGGTGTCATCACGGCGGTTGTCACTAATCTGCTGTGTGCTCTGTTTCACCCTCCGATGGTTTATTATGCGATACTGAATGCTTTGATCGCTCTGTTGACTTCATGGTTTGTACAAAAGGAGTATTATAAAAAACCTGTAAAAGTGCTCGGGATCATCCTGCTTTTTGCATTTATCTGCGGAGGTTTTGGCGCATTATTTGAATGGCTTCTGGCCGGCCGTCCCGAATTGGAAAACATTAACGAAGCCATGCAGAGGATCTCCGATTCCCGTCATATAAATCCTCTTTTGGTGTTCATAACCATAGATATCTGTCTTAATATCGTGGATAAGGGCATATCTTTTCTTGCCGCACTTCTGGCTTTGCATTTTATACCCGATGATAAAAAGCAGGAAATACGCAACAGCATATGGAAACAGCGCCCTCTCACGGAAAGTGAGATAAAGGATATCGTCAAAAAAAGAAGTCCCCATTCCCTGCAGATCAGAGTTTCATTGCTGATCATTCTTTCTGCGTTGTCCATTACAGTTATCATGGCATGGATCAGTATGTCCCTGTATTTTGAAAACGCCAAGAAAATGTACATAGAAAATGCATACAGTGCGGTTAAATTTGCAGCTCAGGTCATAGATCCTTCAAAAGTGGATGATTATATCCGTTACGGTGAAGATGTGGAGGGTTATAAGGAAACGGATAAGGTTCTTTCCAAGATCCTGGAAAGCTCCTCAGGAGTGCAGTATCTGTATGTACTTCAGGTTCGCAAGGACGGCTGTCATGTAGTCTTTGATGTGGATACTCCGGATACGCCGGGGGGTGAGCCGGGGGATGTATATGAATTTGAGGAAGCCTTTGAGCCATATATTCCCATGCTTTTATCGGGGCAGGAGATCGTTCCCGTGGAATCGGATGATATCACAGGCTGGGTGATGACGGTCTATCATCCGGTGTATGATTCCTCCAGAAGATGTGTCTGCTACACCTGTGCGGATGTATCCATGAAGTATCTTTCAGGTTATGTGAGCCAGTATATCCTGAGAGCGGTGCTTTTCTTTTCCGGATTCTTTTTGCTGATATTATGTGCCGGCCTCTGGCTTTCCAGAAGTTATCTGGTATATCCCATTGACAGTATGACCCAGGTGGCGGGCAGTTTTGTATATGACCGTGATGATTTCGCCAGGCAGGAAGAATGTGTGGACAGGCTGAAAAGTCTTCAGATAAAGACCGGAGACGAGGTGGAAAGTCTGTATAACGTGCTTTGTACCATGACTTCCGACACATTGAAACAGATGAAGGATATAAGGCATTACATGAGCACGGTGACCCAGATGCAGAACGGTCTGATCATCACCATGGCGGATCTGGTGGAGAATCGTGACTCGGACACCGGAGCCCATATCCAAAAGACTGCGGCTTATGTGAGGATCATTCTGTATGGCCTTAAGGAAAAGGGATATTATACCGATAAGCTGACGGAAAAGTATATGTCGGATGTGGAAATGTCGGCGCCTCTTCATGATGTGGGCAAGATAAACATACCGGATGCGGTGCTGCAGAAGCCCGGCAAGCTGACTCCGGAGGAATATGAGATCATGAAGACCCACACCACTGCGGGTAAAAAGATCCTGGATCAGGCCATCAGTACCATGCAGGGTGAGAATTACCTGAAGGAAGCCAGAAATATGGCGGCTTATCACCATGAGAAGTGGGACGGTACCGGATATCCGGAGGGCCTGTATGGTGAAGTTATTCCCCTGTCAGCCCGGGTCATGGCTGTGGCGGATGTGTTTGACGCCCTCAGCTCGAAGCGCTGCTATAAGGATCCCATGCCCCTTGATAAGGCGCTGGGGATCATCACGGAAGGCGCAGGCACCGCCTTCGATCCCAAGATCGTGGAGGTGTTTATGGACAATCTGGATGAGGTCAAGGCCGTACTTAAGAAATACAACGAAATATAATATCATTCTGAAACAGGAAGAATCTTGAAAGAGTCGGCTCAGGATAAAACATTAACCAAGGAAAAGGAACAATAAACTCATGGATCCCGAAAACACTAAAAAGGCATATTTATACACCCACACGGTCCAGTATTACGAAACCGATAAAATGCAGATCACCCATCATTCGAATTACATCCGGTGGATGGAGGAGGCCCGGGTAGCCTTCCTTCATGATATCGGCTGGGATTATGCCAGGCTGGAGGAAGAGGGCCTGTTCTCTCCCGTGATCAGGCTGGACTGCAGCTATAAGAATTCCACCACCTTTGCGGATGTGGTGGAGATCCTTGTGCGTGTCAAAGAATTCAAAGGTGTGAAACTGGTCATTGAATATGAGATGAAAAAACAGGACGGTACCCTTGTCTGTGAGGCGGTCAGCGAACACTGCTTTATAAACGGCGAGGGCAGGCCGGTCCGGGTCAATAAGGAAAGGCCCGAGTTTTATGAGGCGCTAAAATAATTACATGGGGTACATACTGTGAAGAATCAAATTTATAATCAGGATACACGTGTGCTTATAGTAGACGACATGCTCATGAACAGGATAGTCCTCAGTTCGCTCCTTGCTAACCGGGGCATCCTGTCCGATCAGGTGGAAGGCGGGGAAGAGTGCCTCAGGCTGTGTGAAAAAAAGGATTATGACCTGATACTGATGGATCACCGCATGCCGGATCTGGACGGCGTGGATACGCTGGTTCGGCTGAAGGAGATGTTTAAAGACAGGGGAAGAGAG
>JAEEZH010000236.1 GCA_016288495.1 Lachnospiraceae bacterium | reverse complement strand
TGACCTATGCTGTCAGGGATACCAGGATAGACGACAAGGATATAAAACAGGGCGATATCATGGGCATAGGCGAAGGACGTATCCTGTCCGTCGGAAGCGATGCAGGGGATACGGCTTTTGAGATGGCCTGTGAGATGGTGGATGATGACAGCTCTCTGATCAGTATCTATTACGGTGAGGAAAGCAGCGAGGAGGAAGCTGAGGCACTTAGCGAAAGGCTCAGTGAGAAATTCCCCGAAGTGGAAGTGGAAGTAAACAACGGCGGCCAGCCTGTTTATTATTATATCATCTCGGTGGAATGACGGGATGGAACTTTCAGCGCCCGTAACGAATCTCAAGGGAGTTGGGGATAAGCTGGCTCAGGTACTGGCCAGGCTCGGTATTTTTACCCTGCAGGATCTGATCACCTACTATCCCAGAGCATACGATAAGTGTCCCGGGATACAGAAGGCTGCGGAGGTATGCAGGCCCTCGGCCCTGGGACAGGATGTGCTCCTTTGCCTTAAGGTGAAGACGGCGCCCAGACTTAATTATATAAAAAAGTACAAGATCCTTTCATGCATGGCCGGGGATGAGACCGGTACCATCGACCTGAAATGGGTCAATCAGCCATATATAAAAAATGTGCTGCATCAGAACGGCACCTATATCTTAAGAGGTCATGTCAAAGCCAGGGGAACGGCTTTCTATCTGTCAAATCCGAAGATAATACAGCCTGATGAATATGAGTTGCAAAAGGATACCTTTATGCCCGTCTATCCCCTTACAAAGGGGATAAACACAAAGCGGCTGCAAAAGCTGGTGGCTCAGGCGCTTGAATCTGCGGATATACCGGAGGAATACCTGGATGCAGACCTTGGCATGATGGATTATCCCGATGCTTTAAGGCTCATACATTCCGCCAGGGATAAAAAGGATATAGAAAGGGCCCGGGAAAGACTGGTGTTTGAAGAATTTCTTTTCTTCATCATGAGAGTCAGGGAGCTTAAAGGCGGAAAACGGGCGGAGAATAATCTTAAGATCTCAAGGTCCGAAGCAGTCGATACCCTGATCGATTCGTTGAAATACGAACTCACCGGGGCACAGAAGCGGACTCTTGAGGAGATCTTTTCCGACATGTCATCACCCTACCTCATGAACAGGCTGATCCAGGGAGATGTGGGTTCGGGAAAGACCATAGTGGCCTTCGCAGCCATGATCGCAGCTGCGAAAGCGGGATATCAGGCTGTTCTGATGGCTCCCACCGAGGTGCTGGCCAGACAGCATCATGAGGCTCTTGCAAAGCTGCTTGAGACGGCGGGAATAGAGGGCGTTGGCTGTGATCTGCTGGTGGGCTCCATGAGCCTTAAGGAAAAAAGACTGGTACATGAACGGCTTGCCCGTGGAGAAACCGATATAGCCATAGGAACCCACGCCCTGATACAGGACGGCGTGGAGTTTTTAAGACCCGGACTGGTGATCACCGATGAGCAGCACAGGTTTGGCGTGAACCAGAGACTGAGATTGTCCGTGTCCGGAAAGGGTAGTGCCGGAGCCTGTTCCGATGACGGGAGTGAGACTGCATCCGGAAATGGATCTGTCCAGAGCGTGCATACCATGGTCATGAGCGCCACCCCCATTCCCAGGACACTGGCGATAATCGTATACGGGGATCTGGACATCTCTCTGATAGATGAGCTGCCCGCCCAAAGGCTCCCCGTCAAAAACTGCGTAGTGGGGCCTTCCTACAGGAACAACGCCTACAATTTTATTCGAAAACAGCTGGCATCGGGGCGGCAGGGGCTTATCATCTGCCCCATGGTGGAGGAATCCGAAGCCATGGAGGGTGAGAACGTGATCGATTACGCTGAAAGGATGCAGGAGGTTTTTGACGGATATGAAGTGGCCTGCCTGCACGGGCGGATGTCGGGGAGTGAAAAGGACGGGATCATGACCCGTTTTGCCGCGGGAGAGATAAAGCTGCTGGTTTCCACCACGGTGATCGAGGTGGGAATAAACGTGCCCAACACCACTGTCATCATGATTGAAAACGCCGAGCGCTTCGGCCTGGCCCAGCTCCATCAGCTGAGGGGCCGGGTGGGCAGAGGAGAACACCAGTCCTACTGTGTCTTCATGTGCACCTCTGAGAGTGAGGAGGCAAAAAAGCGGCTGGAGATCCTGAATGAGTCAAACGACGGATTCAGGATAGCCGAGGAGGACCTGAAACAGAGGGGGCCCGGCGATATCTTTGGCATCAGACAGTCCGGGGATATGAACTTCGCCCTGGGAGATATATATTCCGACAGGGAGATACTCAAAAAGGCGGCCGATCATGCAGGGGAGCAGATGGCGCTTAAAGACAGCGGCAAAGATAATAAGAAGCTCTTTGAGCGATACCGGCAGTATGTGAAAAACAGCACCGGCTTTGTGGGCCTGTGACAGCCTCAGATCGCATGCTTATAACTGCACGGATCCAGTGATCCTGACAGCCTTAAATAATGCTTGATTTTTATCCGTATAGCTGATAAAATACAAAACGAACGTCTGTTCGATACATTGCACACTGTCATTCTGAGCGAAGCGTTACGCACTGTCATTCTGAGCGATACACTGCACGTTGTCATTCTGAGCGAAGCGAAGAATCTTATAAAATTATAAATACAGAGGTTTACTATGGGAAAGAAAGAAGAATACGGCGCAGAGGCCATCACCGTCCTGGAGGGACTGGAAGCAGTCAGGAGACGCCCCGGTATGTACATTGGTTCCGTCACTACCAAGGGACTGAACCATCTCATCTACGAGATAGTGGATAACTCCGTGGACGAGCATCTGGCGGGACACTGTGATGAGATACATGTCACCTTGGAAAAAGATGGATCTGCCACCATATCGGATAACGGCCGCGGTATTCCCGTGGGCATGCATGAAAAGGGCATCAG
>JAEEZH010000235.1 GCA_016288495.1 Lachnospiraceae bacterium | reverse complement strand
GAGAAGAAGTCATCTTCATCATCCAGCGAGGCAGAGAAGCCTGCAAGCAGCTCCTCCAGTGAGAAGGAAAGTTCCTCTTCCTCCAGCGTGAAGGATAGTTCTTCCTCCAGCGAAAAGAAGAGTTCATCCTCCTCCAGTGAGAAGAAGAGCTCCAGCAGTTCGTCCGTAAAGGATGAGCAGGTGATCCCCAAGGATTCATCCAGCTCCAGCTCCAAGAAGCATCATAAGACCAGCTCTTCGAAAAAGACCAGGGATGCTGACAGTGCAAGAGGCGGCGAATATAAACCCGTACCCATGCCTGAGGATATACCTGCTACTGTAGAGACCTATTCTCCCGATGACGAAGGAGTGGTAGAGACTATCACGGATGGTTTTGGTAAAGTATTGGGTGTTACTGCGGCTCCCGAGGTTATCAGCGACGTACTGGGCGATATAGCTGCGCCTCTTACAGGAGATGACCTGAGCCCTGCGTTCTATCTGTTCCTTGCAGGTCTGGCGCTTGTCATTCTGATCACCCTGATAGTGGTGACCAGACGCAGGAGATATTGATATGATCCCGGGCGGGTTCATTGACAGGACCCGCCCGGATACAAGATTTATTATTTATATCTTGACGAATGCTTATATATGGTGTAAAATTGAGTCTACAGAAGAACTTTTACAGTTAAATATCAGAGGCAAACTTATTGTAAGATAAGGACGCAAAGCTACAGGGCCCTAACCGGCATACGGAGGGGCAGCCAGTTACCGGTTATTCCGTTATCATGAATCCAAAGCTCTTGTAGTCCTACAAGGGCTTTTGTTAATATCTGTAATATGGCAAACTGATGAAAAGATTTTTAAGGATAGCCCGAATTTTCATATTGACCATTATCCTGGCGTTGTGGATGCCGTTTTGTGCAGTATCCGTAAATGCAGAGGATACGAGTTTTGTAAATTCGAAGTTTTTAAGTGATATTAATGCACTTCGCGCTTCAAAGGGACTTGGATCCCTCTCATTGGATGACAGTCTGATCAGCGTTGCAAAGGTACGTGCCCAGGAGGCTTCCACCACTTGGTCCCATACCAGACCGAACGGTACCCAGGGGATCATGATGCTGCCTTCCGATAAATGGCGGGGTGAGAATCTGGCATATGTACAGTATGGTTCCTTCACCTATACCCAGGAGGAACAGCAAAAAGCAGAAGCGCTTATGTTTGAGAACCTGAAGGCCAGTCCCACACATTATGCAAACATGGTGCATAATAAATTTACCAAGATAGGCATATATACCTATGTCAGTCAAACCGGAAACGGATACAGACTTACTACGGCTTTCATGTTTACCAATTAGAATGCTTTGCACATATTTAAGAAATGCTTTGCATTAAGGGAGGTTATGTGTTAACATAGGTGAGCGAGGGAGAGGTTTTCCTCTCCCTTTCTTACGTATAAGGGATGCCTTTCCCGGTAAATCTGATTTGGAGGTTTTGAACATTGAGTGAGATAAAGTATAATGTATATGACGTTCTCAAGGAAAGAGGTTTTATCGAGCAGTGTACCGATCCCGATAAGGTCAGGGAGCTTTTGGGCAAAGAGCGGGTGACGTTCTATATCGGTTTTGACGCCACTGCGGATTCTCTTACTGCGGGTCATTTCCTTACGGTCATGGCTATGATGCATATGCAGAAGGCAGGGCACAGACCTATAGCCCTGATGGGAGGCGGTACCACCATGGTGGGTGATCCTTCCTTTAAGACCGACGCCAGGCCCATGATGACTAAGGAAATGATAGATTCAAATGTGGAGAGGTTTAAGGAACAGCTTTCACGATATATTGATTTTTCCGGAGATAACGCCATACTGGCCAACAATGCCGACTGGCTGCTGGATATCAATTATGTTCAGTTCCTGCGTGAGATAGGCATTCATTTTTCCGTTAACAGGATGCTCACTGCGGAGTGCTATAAGAACCGTATGGAGAAAGGCCTTACTTTCTTCGAATTCAACTATATGCTGATGCAGTCCTACGATTTTTACAAGCTTCATCAGTTATATGACTGTAAGATGGAACTGGGAGGAAACGACCAGTGGTCAAATATCATCGGTGGAGTGGAGCTTGTCAGGAGAAAGGACCAGGCAGAGGCTTACGGCCTTACCTTTAAACTGCTGACCACTTCCGACGGCGTCAAGATGGGAAAGACTCTCAAGGGAGCCGTATTCCTTGATCCCAAGAGGACTTCTCCCTATGAGTTCTTCCAGTATTGGAGGAATATAGAGGATGTGAAGGTGGAGGAATGTCTGGGTCTGCTCACCTTCCTCCCCATGGATGAGGTCAGACGCCTTGGGGCATACAAGGACGAAAAGATCAACGAAGCCAAGGAAGTGCTGGCTTATGAGATCACGAAGATAGTTCATGGCAAGGAAGAGGCCGACAGGGCTCTGGAGGCAGCCAGATCTGTATTCGCAGGCGGCGGAAAGAGTGCAAACATGCCGTCCAGCGAAGTGTCCAGGGCTTCTCTTGAGGAAGGACTGGAGCTGATGGGAGTTCTGGTGGATACGAAGCTGTGTACGAACCGTTCAGACGCCCGCAGGATGATAGAGCAGGGCGGCGTCAGCGTTAACGATAAAAAGATAAGCGATATCAAGACGGTGATCACCACAGCGGACCTGGATGATGACGGTGAGATCATCATAAAGAAGGGTAAGAAGAATTATCACAGGTTGTCCTGTGTATAAGGAGCGTGGAAACTGCGGAAAGATTCTTCGGGCTGAAGCCCTCAGAATGACTGTTGTGAGGCGTGATGACAATTGTGAGATTTATGATGATTGGGAGGATGATGCGGTATGAATAACGGGATTTTGTTTTTCAATTCATTTTTAAGCTACGCACTGCTGTTTGTCATTTCAGTGGTGGTGATGCTGATCGGCGGTTTTATCGGCGTAAAGATCAGAAAGGCAAAGGACGCCCAGAAAGCCGCAAATAATGATCAGGGAGAGGTAGGCGCCGAATAAGTACAATGGATATAGTTTTATCGCAGCGTATGGACGGCTATGAAGAAGGTGTGTTCCAGACGCTTAATGAAATGGTAAAAGAGCGCCGCCGGCGTAATGAAAAGGTCTTTGATTTTACCGTGGGTACTCCTGATTTTGAGGCTGCACCCTATGTCAGGGAGGCAGTGGCCAGGGCGGCTTCGGATCCGGAAAACTACAAGTACTCCCTGGGAGACATGCCTGAGCTTATCAAGGCTCTGACCGACCGCTATGAGCGCAGATACGGAGTAGCCATCTCGGCGGAGAATATAGCCGGTGTCTACGGTTCCCAGGAGGGTATGGCCCATGTGGCCTTTCCTTTTTGTGATCCGGGAGATACGGTGCTGGTGCCCGATCCGGGTTATCCCATATTTTCCATGGGACCTGCTATGGCAGGCGCAAAGGTGGTGAAGTATGCTTTATACAGGGAAAAGAATTATGTCCTGGATCTGGCGGACATCCCGGATGAGGTGGCTGATGAGGCTAAGATGATCATCGTGTCCTATCCGCTTAATCCCGTATGTACTGCGGCTCCCGAGGACTTTTACAGGGATCTGATCGCCTGGGCAAAAAAGCACAATGTCCTGGTACTTCATGACAATGCGTATTCCGATATCATCTTTGACGGCAGAAAGGGTATCTCATTTCTGTCCCTGCCGGGAGCCATGGAAGTGGGAGCAGAGTTTTATTCCCTTTCCAAATCCTATAATCTCACGGGAGCCAGGGTGTCGTTCCTCATCGGAAACGAGAAAATGGTTGGGAGCTTCAAAAGGTTCCGCTCCCAGTTTGATTACGGCCTGTTCAAGGTAGTACAGTATGCTGCCATAGCCGCTCTCACACAGGGCGATGAGGATGTAAAGAAGCAATGCCTTTTGTATCAGAAGCGCAGGGACCTTTTGTGTGGGGGCTTAAGAAAGCTTGGCTGGGATATGCCGGATTCCGAGGGCACCATGTTCGCATGGAGTGCCGTTCCTTCAGATATGGGTTCGGTGGATTTTGTAAAGACGCTGTTCAATAAAACGGGAGTTCTGTGTACCCCCGGAGTGAGCTTCGGACAGAGGGGTGAAGGCTATGTACGTTTTGCCCTGAACCATGATGAAGAGACCATAAGGGAAGCGCTTGAGGCTCTTGTAGGTTTTTAATAATCACTGAATCGTTTATACATGAGACTTTTTAAAGGACGGGGAGATTTTCCCCGTCTCTTTTTGTGTATAATGCTGAAATACTTTTTGACAATTGACATAGCAGGTGCGCTGACTTATACTAAAAATGTTGCCACAAGATGTAGTTGCCCCAGGATGGTTAACGACTATATACTGTGGATATTATGAGCATTATAGAAACGGGG
>JAEEZH010000234.1 GCA_016288495.1 Lachnospiraceae bacterium | reverse complement strand
AGCGTCACATCACCCTTTACGACATAGTTATCTCCATTCTGCAACCATACGGTATTACTGGTTGTCTCAGCCAGGATATATTCCTCAATAGTGAAGGTCGTTGTTTTTATGAAGGCTCCGATTTTTTCTGCTACAGAATATGAGATAGGCGTCTGCTTCGTCTTTATTAATGTTCCATCACTTGACGGAGAATCATCATGGACGTCGTCACCCTTTACACGTTGATAGAATTTATAGCTTGTATTCTCCGTCAGTCCATTAAATACAGCACTGTCCTGCCATGCACTATTGTCACATTTATACTGATAACCTTCTGTCGCATTCAACGTCACACGGTTTTGTGTCCTGCTTGCCATTGTCGGAGCTGCAGGTTTAGCTTGCTTGAGTTTGCTGATCTCAACAGTCGTCTGATATGTCGTCGATACTAATGAATAGTTTGCATTTGTAAGCGTAACGGTAACGGTGACGGCTTTGCTTTCACCCGCCGTATCATCAGCCATTTCCGCAGTTGCAGTGAAGTCTGTGTTAATCATCGGCGAACCGCCGTCAAACGCAACTGCAGTGACTGTAACAACCTTATTATCTTTCTCATAGTCACGGCTGGTCAGTGTAGCACCTGTGATGGTCAGTGCTGTGGGCGTTATCGTGTACACCACGCTGGCAGTCTTTGCACCGGTACCCTCGCCCAGTGTGATGCTCGCCTTGTATGTACCGGAATCGACAGGTGCGGTTTCCGTTGATGTGCCGTAAGTTTCACCGGTCTTTTTCTGATACTGAACCTTTGCATTTCCTCGAATACTGTTCGCGTCGGTGATAACCACCGCCTTATTTGTTCCATCATAAGCAAGATTCGCCGGAGCGGCGATGGTCAACGTAGCCGGGTTTGTATGCATAGCGCAATCCGAATCGCTGCAGGTCGCAGTAATGGTATCAGGCGTGTCACCCTGAGAGTATGTAAAATTGTGACCGGAGGAATCTCCCTTATAATTTACGGTTACACTTGAGACAGAGGGCGAGCCTAAATTACAAGAAATCGTAACTTCCGACGCGGTAATATTATTAATTGTTATAATTTTAGCATCGGTGGATAAAGAACCATTTGTTGTAGTGGGATAATAACCAGACGCATCCATACCATTACCAGAGCTTAACGTGACAACAATGCTCGTGATTGTTCGACCGTTGTCTGCGATTACATTAATACCCTTTAATTTAATTTTACCAGATTCGTAGGGATAATTAATGGTAATATCGTCTTTTATATAAGGGCTTGAACCTGCATTTGTGTTATCCAAGGTAATACTTTTATCAGCAGGTGTCGCATACGCAGTCAGGCTCATTCCGGGCATCAGCCCCAGCATCATCACGAGGCTGAGCAGGATGCTCATAATTCGTTTGCTTTTTTGTTTCATAGTGTATCCTCCTTAAAGTATGTGGTAGTGTCAACTTTGACACCCCTATTTTATTACTAAAGCCTTTATTTTCGGGAGATAAATAAAAAATGAGCATCCACCTCCCTTTTTGTGTATAATGTCATTTGCGACAACAACCTTATACAAAGGAGTTAAATGCTCATGAACATTATACTTCATTTACTTCAAATCATTCAATATCTTTATCAGCAAAACTGCTGGTGGGTTAACTTCGTCTGCAAATATATACCATTAAAGCAATGGGCTTTCGATGACTCTCATTCTCCGAAGTATCAGAAATTCAAGATAGATGAACTTCCCGTCATCGAAGAACCTCTTCCAAAACTAAAATGGAAAAAGATCATCGCTGAATACCCAGCTACACACAATGGCAAAACTTTAAAGCCGGTTCAGTACAAAAAAGATCCTCATATTTCTAAAACTTGCACCTGTCCGAGGTGCGATGCGCCATCGCACTATCTCTACCGCAACAACGGTAAGGCCGGCCAACTCCTATGCAAAGTGTGTAGCACTACCTTCCTTGAAAATGCCAGAAACTATTTCTCGTCCCTACACCTGAAATGTCCTCACTGCTCACATACCCTTGAGCAGAAAAAGCATCGTAAACATTTCGTGATCCACAAGTGTACCAACCCCAAATGCCCTTATTATCTCAAAAACCTCAAGAAGGTTGATAAAGAGGACTTGGCCGAGGATTACGGAAAAAATAAATATAAACTCCACTATATCTACCGTGAATTCGTGATAGATTTCTTTAAGTTCGATCTGACAACCCTGCCTAAAAATGCTTCATCCCTCAAGTTTAAAAAGCACGATGCTCAGGTTATGTCCCTGTGCCTCACATACAAGATCAATCTTGGACTGTCACTCCGAAAAACGGCACAGGCCCTAAAAGATATACACGGCATTTCTATCTCACATCAGATGGTTGCTAATTACTGCAAGACTGCCGCTCTCTGTGTGAAGCCTTTTGTCGATACATATCCTTACGAAAAAGGTGAGACTTTTACTGCTGACGAAACCTATATCAAGGTTCGTGGAATCAAAGGTTTCATCTGGTTTATCATGGATGCCGCCACCCGGGTCATTATCGGTTATAAGATATCTGACAACCGCGGAGTAGGTCCCTGTATCATGGCGATGAGAATGGCCTTCCAACATCTAAAAGAACTTCCGGAAGGCTTCCGATTTATTGCCGATGCCTACAGTGCGTATCCTCTTGCTGCACATCAGTTTTTCCGCAAGTATGGCGAGAAGTTCAAGTTCGATATCACGCAGGTTGTAGGTCTTACAAACGATGATGCCGTATCTAAAGAGTTTCGGTCTTACAAGCAGATGATAGAAAGGTTGAACCGCACATACAAAGCATCTTATCGCCCTACAAATGGGTTTGACGGATACGATGGTGCCAACTACGATCTCGCCCTCTGGGTTGCCTACTACAACTTTCTGCGTCCGCATAAAATCAATAATTACAAACGTCCATTAGTTGAAAACGACATCATCTCAAACGGTGGAAACATGCCGGGTAAATGGCAGCTGATGATCTTTCTTGGTCAGCAGACCATTCTCGAAATGCAGAAGAAAGCAACTGCATAAACCGGAGCGGAACCGTTGTCAAGGGGACCGTGGAATACCGGAACCGGCGAAGCCGGTGAGGATATGCCGCGAAAGTCCCTTGACATAAGGTTCACGGAGCATCCTGTATCTTAGGTCAGCAAGTGTGCTTGCTGGCCTGCTTCCGGCGAGGACGGGTGCGGGCAGAGCCCGCAAAACGGGTCAAGGGACGAGTCCCTTGCGGGTTCTTAGGGCAGCGCCCTAAGCCCTCGGAGAGCTTTTCGGTATAAATATCTGCAATTATCAAGGTTCATTTGAGCCTTTTTCTTTCAGCTCATTCTTTCATAGGTTACTTTACACTACCCTTTGAAATCATTCTTATATCTTCCCAGGTATTCGCAGAGAAAAGCTTTGCCCAGAACACAAGTCCTGATTTAGCATCCTCCTCCGTTGCACAATCAATGTTATGCAGATTAAGTATCTTTATACGTAGCAGAGACGAGTACTGCATATGTGTGCGTATATTAAGTATTCCGTGCTCCTCTAAAAACTCCCTTTCGTTCTCACCTTTGGGGATAAGCTCTTTGTCAGTGATCGTAATAAGGGTCGCAGGCTTGAGCTTATCATAATTCTCGCCCGATCCTATCCCATCCGCAAAGGTCCTGCACAGGTATAGCAATGATCGCTTCTCCCAGTGACTGTCAAGATAAACCTGTATCTCTATATCAAAATACTCTCTGTTATCAAGATCAACTTTGATATCAAGGATGATCAGCTTATCAACATACTCCCCGTAATCTATGGGGTTCATGACACGTACATCCTTAACATGCTCCGGATCAAGCTTCATCACCGCGCAGATCAGTCCCTTCAGCGCTATAGGCGACTTCAGGAATACGTAGTGAGCCACGAAGTCGTTTTTCAATCCCAGGGGCAGCGGACCCGAAGTATTTGCAAAGCCCTTTAAAAACTCTTCATTTTTCTGTGCATCGATCATATTCATTTCCTCCTCTCGATTGTTGTGGCAGGAAATGAATGACATCCGTCCCTCTGTATTCCTTGGTCCTTCGATAATCCTGCCTTTAATAAAATAAAAAAAGTGGAAAAGCATAGATTTCGAAAGACGTGGCAGAGGATGAACTCTGTTCCAGAAAGCGCCGTTGAGGCGCCGTGCGAGTTAAATCAGGTCACATACAAATTGTATTCGCACTCAGAAAAATATGCCTTTGTAATAACAAGACGTCCTCGAACGTCTAATAGTCAACGACAAATTATCTTTGTCGTTGATTATAAACTACCACAAATCCAATCAACCTTCAAGGCTGTAATTAGAAAAGGCAGAATAAATCCTGCCATCAAAAACGGTAACCATTTTGGTAACCAAAGGTAACCAAAAACTCATCGGTTTTCGAGCAAAAGAAAAACTCCGAAACCCTTCATAAGGATTTCGGAGCTATCCACCTTAGAGCGATAGACGGGGCTCGAACCCGCGGTCTCGACCTTGGCAAGGTCGCGCGTTACCAACTACGCCACTATCGCAAAACCTTGACTATAATACTACGACATGCAGCAATTGTCAAGTATATTTTTTAAATTCATCAAAAAAAAACCGGTTCCCGACTAAACAGAGGAATTTACTCTTCCATATTTTTCAGCTCTTCCTTGAGTTCCTCCACCGTGTGACGGTTTATCATGGCCTCGGCATCGCCGGAATAATCCCAGAGATCCAGGAAATAATTCCACTCTGCTCCGGAGAAGGTGAAGGTGTTACCGTTCATGTCGGTAAACTCATGGGCCGAAAGCTCATCGGGATGATCATTCTCGTACATACGCTTATAATTCTTAAGCTCATCGATCTCGGCAGCCATGGCGGACACCTGATCCTTGAGGGAAGCGATCTCCGAATCCCTGGTCACCACAGTATTGCTCAGGTCCTCATACATCTTCGACAGTGATTCGTTCGATTCCTTATATTCGGACATCTCGGACTGGGCATCCAGAACAGCCTCGTTTGCCTCGCTCAGCCTTTTCTCAACAGAGCCGCGGCTCAAAGCGGAAAAAAGGGCTATGATAAAAAGAAAGGCACAAGCGATGGAAAGTCCCATGATCAGCTTTTTCTGTTTTTCAAGCTTATGAGTTTTTTTAAGTTCACCAAAATCCATATGGACACCTGAAACCAAAAACTGTCTTATATGAAATTTCCCCCTCAAAGAGGGGGAAATCTTTCGTATGCGGAAGATGGGACTTGAACCCACACGATCGCATTGATCACAAGATCCTTAGTCTTGCTCGTCTGCCAGTTCCGACACTTCCGCGAACACGCACGTATTAATATATCACATCACATCGATGTATGTCAATAATAATCGGTCACTTTTTATATTTTTTTGTGATATTTGCAAGATGAGCCTTGAGCTTCACCTTAACGGACTCTTTATCCTCCGTACCGTCATAGATCATGATCATGGCAAGGATAGGCCCGTAATACTCCACAGCCATATCCCAGGCGTCACCCTCGACCCACTGGCCCTGGCGGATGAGCTCGGATATGATCTTTTCCATATACATGAACTGACCGTTCACCAGATACTGCTGATAAAGAAAACCGGCCTGGTAATTATGATACTGCTCCAGGCACAGCATCTTGCGGCAGGAGGAGGCAAACTCATCCTCTGTCCAATACAAAAACTGGATCAGGCTGTAAAGCTTCAGCTGGCTCACCGAAAGGCTCTTAAAGGAGGGAGAGTCGGGATCGTCCGTAATGGCAGGCATATTATACTCACCGGCCCTGGTACGCTCATTCTCCTTCATCCTGTTCACGATGCTGTCAAAGATCGCCTGTTTATTCTTATAATGTTTATATAATGCAGCCTGGGTCATCCCCAGTTTACCTGCTATATCCCTGACGGAAGAAGCCTCATATCCGTTTCTGGAAAAAAGCTTTAAAGCCTCCTCAAAGATCCGCTCTTTCGTATTGCTCATGATCAAAAAAACCGTCCCGAAAAGTTATTTAAAGCGCCTCCGAAATCGAGAGGCGCTTTACCATTATGCAACTTTTTTTTTGAATATACAAGTAAAAAAAGCGAAAAAGTTAAAAAATGTTTACTATGTAAACCAAGTAAACGGTCGTTTATAATTTTATGTAACCATGCGCAAACTTATGTAAATCAAAACCGGCATTTTAACCCTCCTCAATAGGGATCCGGCATCTTATATTTTCCCTTGATCTCATACCTGTTTTTATAGTCATCATGATTCAGGACATATATCTCCGCACAGGCGATCATGGCAAATGCCCAGCAGGTGTTATAGCTGCCCTGACTCTTAAGCGCAGGAAGATTGGGAGTCATATACATCCCGGGCAGGTCATCAGATGATCCCATGACACACTCCTCATCATCCATAACATTACGTTCAGGAGTCAGTGCCCGTCCCTCATATTCCTCTTCGGTCTCAGGTATATCAAAGCTTTCATCAAACACTTCTTCATTAAGGCCATAATTCATGACCCGTTTCTTTTCAGCCGTCCTTTCGGATGAAGATGAAGCCGGATCCTTTTTCCTGAAGGCCTCGGAAAGCTCCCATACCGCATAAAGCTTTACGGTCTTTCCCTTCTTTACTGCCAGATTCCTGACTTTTTCTCCGGGATAATATTTTACCGTCCTGCCCTGTTTGTCCGTGGTATATCCCACAAGATCATAGCCCGTCTTTAAAAATCCCCCTTCGGGAAGGATGTATTCCTCGTCATATACAGCCTTTATCTTATTGATCTTCCCTGCCGTATCCTTTGTCATACCCTTGGTGCCCCGAAGGAATGAGATCGTATATTTGATCGGCTCCCAGAGGGCTACCAGATAAAGATCCCCCGATTCCTTCTTTGTGATGCGGGTTATCTTTGCCCCATCTTTTGACCCAAGGCGCCAGCCCTTGAAAGTATAGCCGGTACGGACCGGCTTAGGAAGCCGGATAGCCTTCATGGCCTTTGAAGGCCGGTAAATCGTCACGGTGGGAAGGTTCCTTACCGTGGCAATGTCCGTACCTATATCATAGGTGATCCCGTAATACCCCTCAGGTATGCTGTCTGCGGATATGACTGTCTTTATCACCTTATCCTCTTCTTCAGACGAACCCTTCTCTGAGGAAGACTTTTTTGAAGATCCCTGCGCCGAAGAACCCTTTCCGGAGTCGGATGAGGAACTGTCCATATCCGAAGATGACGATATCTCCTCTGATGATGACCTGTCCGAAGTGCTCCTTGCCGAAGAAGTCTTCCTTCTCTCCTCTTCCCTTTCCCTGACTTCCTGTGCCCGGTCTGCACTGACAGTATATGCTTTTATCCTCAGGTTACCTCCGACATTGGAGGAAGCATTTATCACACGGTTTGCATCCTTCCAGCCTTCTGCCGAAGTATACAGATATCCCTGACCGTCAGCGGACTGACATTCGGAAGCATAGATCGACCAGGAGGCAGGCGAATCAGCCTCATAGCCGATACTGCAGGTTTCACCGTCTTTTTCCAGTCTGACCACTATGGCAAATCTGCTACCGGGCTCCACATACACCGGCTCATCAAAATAACTGCTGTAATAACCTTTTTCCGTGGTATAACCACTCACAGCCGCTGCCTGAGTGCCCTCCACCGGAGAAGAGGCATTTTCGGGAACGTCAGTATACAGGCTGATGGTATAAAACTGATCCGGCGAACCGGTGAAAAAACCTCCCCCGGTCACAGCCTCACCGGCGGAGCCAGCGGATACAGTAAATATGTTACCGGCATAAGCATAATTCGTATATGCCCTGAAGGCATAAAGCATCCCGCCGTCATACTGATAACAGTTGTCCTGATATTTTCCATCCTCATACTCAAATGAAAAAACCGAAGCATTTGACGCCAGGCTATTGTCATAATATGAAAGGTAATAATACCCGGATTTGGAAAAGGTATAATTCGAATTCGTACCTGAATTCCTGACTATCCATGCACCGTTCCCGGCAGGTTTGGATGAAGTCCTGAAATCTTCCTTCGGAAAATTGTCATCCCATCCCACTAAGGTAACCGCATGATTTGTATCAGATGAATAAGGGTAGTAATAGCTGTTATGCCCCGAGTCGTAATATGAAGAATTATTGTAAACAGAACAGGTAACAGCTCCGTTTTCCATTATATGCCGCTTAACGCTATCCCTGTCGGAAGATATATCGGTTTCCTGAAATCCCGTGACATGATATTCATCAATATAAGCCAGAGAAGGATCCAGACCGTTCGTTTTTATCTGATATACATCAGAATACTTTGCCAGTTCCTCGTGGTTAGGCCCTACCCAGCCTGCCACCACCGGCGATGCATATTTGGGATGACCTCCGGTATCAAAACCGTTTTTCCTCGGATCGATAAATTTATTCTCATCTCCGACAGTCCCACCCAACGGATCTACGGGAGTGTTATACATAAACCAGGACAGGGCAGCCTCGGAAAGATCTATATCATATATGTTGCAATAGCCCTCTTCCTCATCTGCCAGGGTGACACTTTGCCATCCCATGCACTGAAACAGAAGTACAACGATCAATAATCGGGATATGTTTTTTTTATATTTCTTCATCTCTTACTACCTGTCTGCATATCAGACATAAAATATAATGTCAGACTACCTTTTATCCCGGTCCACATACTCCAGACTCACCATGCCTGCAAGGGCAAAGATAAAGATGTATATAAGGAGCTTTTCCCAGCAGCCCATGATATTTTCCATGGTAAATTCGTATTCGCTCTTCTTGTTGTAGCCGCCGGTGATCTTCAGGAACTCTTCCTTGGAACCCTTTTCCTCCATATCGCTCAGAATGGTCTGTAAAGGCTTTCTGCCTGCGTACTCCACATCCTTGAGCTTTACCAGAGAGTTCCACAGGGAAACCATGGGCAGCTCGTTATATTCACCCTGACAGCACATGGCAGTCAGGCTCCACTTGGATATAGTCAGATCGGTAACCTTGAGGGCAGGGCCCTGCAGATCGAAATAGCTGCCTGAAAATACCAGCTGGAATATCAGCAAAAAGGGCATCAGCGTCATGGCCGTGGTAGTGGATCTCACCAGGCATGACACCATGAGCGCCATCATATCCGCGGCATAGGTGGTAAGGAAGATCGTAATGCCAAAATCCACCACAGGCCAGAGCGTAATGCAGGCCCGGGAAGGGAGCTTCGCTCCAACCAGCCTGCACAACGATATGATGATCGCCGTCTGAGCTATGCACAAAAGTGCCTGATAGACCATGTGAGCCAGGATATAGGACGAGATATGCAGGCCGGACCTGTGTTCTCTCTTGATAATATCCCTCTCCCGGCATACCGACTGGATGGAATTAAAGAACCCGTTCCATATACATACGCATGAGAGGGCAAAAGTTCCTGTTACGGTCCCTTCCATGGTCTTAAATAGCGAAGGTCCGACCACGGCTGCCACCACTCCGGCAATTATCGCAGCCATGGGCAGCATCTTCCAGTCATTATGGAAAACAAACATGCGGAGAAGCTTGCCAAAATATACAAAGGCCTGATAGATACGCCCGTTTCTTCTCAACGTATCCCGTGAACCATCCTGACGACTGCCGGGATCCGCAGGCATAACTGCCGCCTCCGGCGTCTCATCCGTATCGGAAAGATCGGGAACGGTCTTTACGTCTTCGGCCTCCAAAGCTTTGTTGTTTACAACATTTTTATTCTGAGCTTTCACATTCCGGCGGCGTTTGTTTTTATGCTTTCCAGATTTCATCACGCGATCTCCCTGGTCTCATTCAAAGTCACTGCTGCATATTTTTCCACAAATTCGTTGGCCCTGCCCTCACCGCCTTCATCAGTGCGGTTAATGGAACGAAGGATGCCTTCCATGGAATTCTTGTCAAAAAACGTCCTGGCATCCTCTACGGATCCAAAGAACGCCAGCCGCCCGGTCCCGGAATCGTCCTTGGCCAGAACAATCACATCATCAAACAGATCCGCCACCCTGTCAGGGGTGTGGGTTATGACTATGACTATCTTGTTTTCATCGGCTATGGTCCTGAGTTTCTCAAAAATGCCCCTGGCCACTATTCCGTCCAGTCCGGAATCAGGCTCATCAAGAATAAAAAGGGAGGGATCGGAAATATACTCCATAGCAATGGAAAGACGCTTTCTCTGGCCTCCGGAGAGCTTCTCCACCAGAGAATCCCTGACCGAAGCCAGTCCGAATTCCTCAAGCACCGTTTTGATACGCTTTCTTCTTTTAAACCAGCCGACGGATGCCGGAAGCCGCACCGAAGCGGCATCGCTCAACGTGAGCCCCACCGTATCATGACCTCTCATAAGATCCTGCTGAGGCACAAAGCCAACGGAATATTTCATCTTTTCATACTCGGTATAGATATCCCTGTCATCCAGAAGGATCCTGGCATCTGCCTGCTCATAGCCGGTAACCGCATTGACAAAAGTAGTCTTGCCTGCACCGGAGCCACCCAGCAGAAGGACCATATGTCCCCGGGGAATGTTCATATGGATATCCTCAAGCAAAGCCCTGTTCTTACCAAGTATCTTAACAGTCCTCTCTTTTATGTTGATATTAAGCCCGCTGCCCGTGGAAACCACGTCGCCATGGCTTTTTGCCGCCCCCTTCCCATCAGCCCAGGATATGAGATTGACGGGCACTATATCCTTTTTCATGCCCCAGATAAAAACAGTCACGCCCTCGAATAAGGCAAAACCGAAAAGCCACCATTTCTTCCGGCCGAAAACATGACACAGACCGGAATAGACCCTGAGCTGGTATATGATCTCCATGATCACAAACAGCAGATAGCACAAGAAAACAGCAAGAGCGAGCTTCACATTCTCTTTGAGCATATTTTCGTAGGTCATGGGCAAATAATCTGTCAGACGGACCAGTTCACTCAGGATCTCAAGAAGAAACAGCACCCGTCCTTCCTGTTCACAGTCAACCGCCCGGCCGAGCACATAAAATCTGTACCCGGGTATCAGGGCTTTCCATCCGCTGATGCCCATTTTTTTAAATATGCGCCACAATCCCCATAGGAATAATATATGGAATACCAAGATAGACTTTACGGCCGACATTCTCATCCTCCCGCTGCCAACAAAAATAACAGCTAAATTATAAAGCATTTCCCTTGATTTTTCAATTTTTCACTAAAAAAGAAAAATATGTGATACAATAAATAAGATATTGTTTATTTTTCCATTTACAGGATCATGAATAAGAAATTTCTGCTGATATATTTAATACTTACCGCACTGCTCCTTGACGGATGTACCACGAGGGATGCTGCTTCGGTCAGAGAACAAAGGAACAGGGGGTCTATAGTGGACTACTCAGACGCCGGCCGCATGCCCGACAAAGACGGCAGGGATGAAGCCGGCTCCGGATCAGGGGACGATAAAAACGGAAATCCCGGGGATGAAGCGACAGGGGATACTGCCCGGACCGGAGATGAAACCGGCGGACAGTCCTCGGAAGACGGCGATAACGGATCCGAAGAAGAGCCGGAAGTAGAGGATCTGGGTGAATATTTCATGCCCGCCATCGAAGAATTCAAAGCCAGCGGCTATCTGCCCGACGGCACAAAGATAACACTTCAGGGAAACGGAAATCTGGAAGACTGTGAATACGCCATGGAGGATGTGGATAATGACGGAAAGATGGAGCTTTTGTTCAGATACGCCGGCACAATGCTGGAGGTGTATATAGATCCTGAAGAAGTGGCAGAAACCGGAGAATACATAGAGCCATACAAGCTGGGCACCGACATGTTTACAGTCGTTTACTCATATAATGTCGCCTCCGACACCTACACCAGAGAGCTGTTTGTAAACAGTGTATGCACCTTTTTTGACAAAAAGAGGGTGATGGTCGAGGCCAACGACGGTTTCCCCTTAAGCGACCCCGAAAACTCATACCAGATCTACGAGTACGATCCGTCTGCCGACAGCTACGCCTATGCGGGCTATATTTACGAATGGAACAAGAACATCTGTCCCACAGGACAAAATAACGCTCCCTTCCCGACCGCAGTGGACAAGGACGAAAGCCTCAAGGTATACGCCCTTGAATACAAGGACAGGTTCGAACCGGGATATATCTACGATGACGATGTCATGAGAGAACTGGATGCGGAACTTTTCCGGAAGAAACAGCGTCTTTACTGGTATTACGTCTGATCGCCGAAAAGCGATCCCATGGTCTCATCTATTTCCCTTTTCAGGGTATTCATAAGCTCCTTAGAGACCTTGCACAGCTTCCTGTCATACGTATACAGGCCGTTTATCTCCTCTTCTACATCACAGAGCTGTGTATATATACAGCCGCTCAAGCCGGCGCCAAGGTGTGGTATAACCTCCGTACGGTACATATCGGCCACTTTTTTGTTCAAAGCTTCCTTATCGGCAAGCTCACCGTATCCATAGGCTTTTTTCCTGAAGCATGAATTGTCGGGGATCAGAAGCGAAAAGCCTCCGCACTCCGATACCACAGCCGGCTTTTTCCATTTTGCGATGGGTATCCGGCAAAAATAGCAATGGATGGATTCCACAGGAGAATTCTTCTGCTTGTACCAGCCTGAGGTGGCATCAAAGATCCTGTCCTTCTCCCTGTCCTGAAGCAGATCCAGCACCATATCCGAATCAAACTGTCCCCAGCCCTCATTAAAGATGGTGTAATATACCACGCTGGGGAAATTATGCAGGTAATCTATGGTCTGCTCACAGTGTTCCACAAAAAAAGCCTTGACCCTGCCGTTTACCTTCACATGCTTGTCCTTTTTGTAATGGCCCGCATAAAAAGGCGCCACGGTGGGCATGATGGTGTCCCTCATGTAATTGTATTCGCCGTTGTTGACCATATCCTGAAAGACCAGCATTCCCAGTCTGTCACAATCATAATAGAATCTGGCGCTCTCTATCTTTACATGTTTTCTCAATGTATTGAAACCAAGCTCCTTCATCAGCCTGATGTCTTTTTCATAATATCTGTACGAAACAGGGGTATATATTCCATCGCTGAAATATCCCTGATCCAGCACTCCGTGGAAAAAGAAGGGCTTATGGTTGAGACAGATACAGTGTATCCCGTTCACTTTGGCCACTTCTATGGTCCTTATGGCGAAATAGGACCTGATCCTGTCTTCGCCTGCGATGATCTCATATCTGTAGAGATCAGGTTCATCCACGGACCACATGACAGGATCTTTTATGATCACGGTATTGACTCCGTTTTTAAGCTTTCCGCTGTAGATCACCTCCCGGGGATCCTCATCCGTTCCGGGGGCAAAGATCCTGATCTCGTATACATCCGAGGTCCCGGAAACATCCAGCTCGATCGCCCCCTTCTCCTCCTGCCATGAGGTTCTTACACTGTCCACATGTTTTTCAGGTACAGACTCCATCCAGACACTCTGCCAGATACCGGATATCTGGGAATACCACATACCCGACGGTTTTTTGGACTGCTTCCCGTAAGGATAAGTGATATCCAGCTCATCCTTCACCCGGACGTCGATGATATTCTCACCTTCACAAAGAAGAGAGGTTATATCAAAAGAAAACGGGAGATAACCACCCTCATGAGAGCCTGCAGGTTTCCCGTTCACATATACCCATGCCACCTGGTCCACTGCCCCGAAATGCAGTATTACCGCATCTTTCACAAAGGAGTTATCAAGTGTAAACCTCTTGCGGTACCAGAAGACATCACCCACGGGGACGGAAACTCCGCTTCTTTTAACCTGGGGAGCATAAGGAACCCTTATGGAATCATCCCAGTCCACGGGGATCTCCTCCCCGCTGCTGTGGGAAAGTTCCCACTTCCCATCCAGGGAATAAAAAGAATCACGTACAAACTGGGGTCTGGGATAACAGGTTTCCTCTTTTAGGTCATCCATCTCAAGATACCTGCGTTCTTCATTCTTGTCTTTAAATATTTCCCTGAAGAACTTGACCGTATAGCTGAGGACCAGCCTGGGTTTCCAGAAAAAGTTTTTTATATCAATTTTTTTGTTATAAAATATTCCCATAATCAAAAAAATGCGCTATAATGTAGTCGGAACTAAGTTCTTTAGATGGAGAGGGGCTCGTGCGAATGCGCGGGCTTTCTCTCTTTTTTTCCTGCCCCCGATCTTGCATCGGGGGAGCCCGCCGGCTTTGAGGCATCAATACTTCTCCGTCAGGAGAAGTTACCACTTTCCTGCCCCTGATTTCACAGTTTTGTATTTACTCCGTTCAAGTTGATGTATTCATCCTCCTCGATGGGTATCAGGATACATTTTTTACCATCCACGGTCTTTGATGTCACCTGGTTCGCCTTCTGCGGCTTGACACGCAGAATGATATCGTAGGTCTGGGAAAAGCCGGAAGATTCATCCATTTCGCTCTGGACATCCGCCACTGCCTCGAAGGTCTTGTTCACCAGTTCCTTTGACAGTTCCTTATTTTCCACTATCAGCTGCTGCTTTTCGCTCTGAAGATTCTCTATCTGCTGCTGACGCTCAATGGCTTTCAGCTTTTTATCATCTATGACATCGCATACCTTAAGAGACTCTCCCTCCAGGTAACTGCCCACTTCTTCCTTTATCTGCTGACAGATGCTGCCGGGAACGGCGTTTTCCTCCAAAGCACCCAGAAGCAGCTCGTCGGTGAGCAGGAAATCATCATCCATGATCTCTTCCCCATCCTCATCCACGTGGACAGGGATCTTGTCCTTAAGGCTCTCCTGAATAGCTAACATGGTCTCTTCACATTCGCTGACCACAGGGGAGATCGCTCTCCTGATAACGGCATGTACTCCGTTCATGCTCTCGGTCCTGGTACGCTTTGAGCCGGTACCCAGACCTTCTTCCACAAAACTTCTGTGGGAATCCTTCGGATCCTTCACATAGTACGTCAGGGAATGGATATCGCCGCTTCTTTCGGAAAATGTAGGGAACATAAAGCCTATCTGAGGCTGTCCCACTACCCTGTCCCTGATCCTGGGGCCTATGGTATTGGTCTCCTTGAGATACCCCAGGCCGGCCTTGGACAGATCCACGGGACAGATCCCGCCCAGGACAAAGGAAAAGACCTCCTCGGATTCGTCCAGCTTCATATTATCCGAGGTTTTAAGCGGCACATCATAGATCCCGTAAAAAAGAAGGATAAGATAATCATCCGAATGATCAAGAGTCTCTATGATCCTGTCATACAGCCTGTCGCAAAGCTCGTCATTTTTAAGCTCACTGTCCACAAGGCCTCTGAAAAACTGCTGCATCCCTCCGTTTTCCGCCTCGAGGGGAAAAGGAAGCTCCAGGATATTGTCTCCCAGATTTCCGGAGAGGAGCTTTTTGGATATCTCCACATATTTATGCAGGACCTCATCCTCCAGGGAATAAAGGGACTCATTAAAGGTCGTCACCTTTTCCTTGTTCAAATTAACGTAGCAGCCGCAGACCCTGTGCAGGGTACCATCATCCTTTTTAAATCCGCGCTTTATTTCCAGAATATCTCTCTTTTGCATGTCTACCTCCAAAAACAACCGAATTATTATATCACAAAAATACAGAATGTGATATACTTTTGAAATAACAATAGAACGGAGGATACAACATGTGGGCATATGAAAGCGTTTTTTATCAGATCTATCCCCTGGGGATGTGCGGGGCACCCTTTGAAAATGACGGAGTCCTCACACACAGGATAAAGAAAGTGGAGAACTTTATCCCCCATATCAAAAAGCTGGGCTGCAACGCCATTTACTTCTCTCCCCTTTTCGAATCGGACACCCATGGGTATAACACCCGTGATTATAAAAAGATCGATGTTCGGCTGGGTGATAACGACGATTTCAAAAAACTCTGTAAAAAGCTTCACGATAACGGGATAAAGGTGGTTTTGGACGGAGTGTTCAACCACGTGGGCAGAGGCTTCTGGGCCTTTAAGGACGTCCTGGAAAAAAGATGGGACTCCCCCTACAAGGACTGGTTCCACCTGAGCTTTGACGGCAATTCAAATTATAACGACGGCCTGTGGTACGAGGGATGGGAAGGAAACTATGATCTGGTAAAGCTGAACTTAAGGAATGAGGAGGTCATATCCCATATTTTTGACAGTATTAAATTCTGGGTAAACGAATTTGACATAGACGGTCTGAGACTGGATGTGGCCTACTGTCTGGACCATGACTTCCTGCGGCGCCTGCGCTCCTACACCGATTCCTTAAAACAGGATTTCTTTCTGGTAGGAGAGACGCTCCACGGGGATTACAATCAGATAATGAATGATTCCATGCTTCACTCCGTGACAAATTACGAGTGTTATAAAGGACTGCATTCCTCCTTTAACAGCATGAACATGTTTGAGATCATCCATTCGCTGCTGCGCCAGTTCGGTCCCGAAAACTGGACGCTCTACAAAGGAAAACGCCTGTTATCATTTGTTGACAACCACGATGTGACCAGGATCGCCTCCATACTGAATGAGGAAAAGCATCTCATTCCAATCTACGCCCTGGCCTTCGGCATGCCGGGCATACCCTGTGTGTATTACGGAAGCGAATGGGGTATGAAGGGGGACAAGTCCCAGGGAGATCCCGCTTTGAGACCGGAGGTCACCGATCCCGAATGGAACAAACTGACCGATGCCATCGCAGCCATGGCAAAAGCAAAAAAGGGATCGAAAGCACTTAATTACGGTGATTTCAAATCCCTGGTACTGACTAACAGACAGTGTATCTTTGAAAGGTGCGCGGATGATGAGAGGATAATGATCGCAATAAATGCGGATTCATCGCAATATACGGCACATTTTGATGCCAGAGCGGGAAGAGCTCACGATCTGATCACCATGGAAACCATAGACTTCGGAGGCGGACTGGATATGCCGCCCTTCAGTGCCATGATATTGGAACCTTATTAATTCCGCTTTTACTGCCCCCGATCTTGCATCGGGGGAGCCCGCCGGCTTTGAGGCATCAATACTTCTCCGTCAGGAGAAGTTACCACTTAAGGTCAGCTGATAAAGACGTCGGCCCCGATATGCTCGGCCATCTCGCTCTTTTCTATATCAAGAGCGAAGGCCAGCTCGGAATAGAGGATATTCTCGGCCTGCTTGTAATACCGCTCGTCCACGGTAGTGTTTTTCTTACCCTGCTCTTCACGCTCTATATTGCGTCTGCAGATATTCTTGATGATGCTCACCAGCTTATCCGGAGAGCCCGAACGGATGGCGGCCTTGTACTCCTGCTCACGGAGCTTATCGCTCTCTATGACGGCTATGTCGATATCAGGTATGCGTCTGATAAAGGCCTCTGCCTCATCTGCACTCATAACTTCACGGATATTGTCATTTTTGCCCTCGACAGGGACATAAAGCTTGGAACTGCGGTCATCCCTGGGTACCATGAGATAATAACGCTTCCCCTTATCTCCTGTCATACCCTCGAGCTCTACAATATCCTCCACACGGCATACACCGTGATTTACTTTTACTACATAATCCCCAACCTGATACATGCCGCTCCTTTCCGCTCATTCGCTATTATTTAGATTATAACAATTTTTATTACTCTTTTCAAATGGAAAAAATAAACAAATGACAAAAAAAGAAAGGGCCCTCGAGGTCATAAAAAGACTCAAAAAAGAATACCCCGAAAGCACCTGTACCCTTGAATACGACGAGGCCTGGAAGCTTCTCATATCAGTGAGGCTCGCAGCCCAGTGTACCGATGAACGGGTCAACAGGATAGTACCTCTTCTCTATGAAAAATATCCTTCAATGGATGCTGTGGCAAACGCACCCCTTGAGGACATAGAGGCCATCGTCGCTCCCTGCGGCCTGGGACACTCAAAAGCAAAGGATATTAAAAATTGCATGACCATGCTCATATCCGAATATGAAGGCAAGGTCCCCGACGACATGGACAGCCTGCTGCGCCTTCCCGGAGTGGGCAGAAAGAGCGCCAATCTGATACTGGGCGACATCTTCCATAAGCCTGCCATAGTGACGGATACCCACTGCATACGCCTTTGTAACCGTATAGGCCTGGTTAAAGATGAAAAGGATCCTTACAAGGTGGAAATGGCACTAAAAAAGATCGTTCCCCCCGAAGAAGGGAACGATCTGTGTCATCATCTGGTGGATCACGGACGTAAGGTCTGCAGTGCCCGCACGGCCCCGAAATGCGATATTTGCTGTCTTTCGGATGTATGTATGAAACGAATATAAGATTCTTCGTCGCTTCGCTCCTCAGAATGACGATCAGGAACGGGTATTACACAGAATGACGATCAGGAACGGGTATTACACAGAATGACGATTCTCACTTATCCTGCTTGTGAGGAGGGATGTCGGGTCTTATGCCCCTGAGCTTTTCCATGCCCCTCTGGATCGCATCCCTGCTGTTTTTCCAATCCGCATCTTTGTTCCTGTAATCAAATTTGTCACAGAACCAGGACACGTCCTCCTGAACCCTTTTCATATTCTGCTCCATAATGGGAAAGATAAGGGCCGTAAATCCGGGGATCTCATTCTGTGAAAGACAGCTTCTGGAAGCCTCCATAAGATACCCGAAGTGATGCAGGCAGAAGCCTTTACAGCTTCTGACAAGCTCAACAAAGTCGGGTTCTTTTTTATACAGATGAAAAAAGGTGTCAAAATACCTGTCAAAAGTATTTTTCATATAGTTGCACACATAGCAGCTCTTGTCCATGGAAACGCACCAGGCGGCAAGGGGATCCGCAGGCGCCTCAAAATCAAAACTCTTTGCCACAATGGGAAGCTTTTCCTTAAGTGAAGCCTTTGCGGGCTTATAATCACTCATCTTCTTTTTCAGGCCGTCTATCAGTTTTTTGTAATGGGTATTAAGGATCAGACCGTTGCCCTGGGCATTGCCAAATTCAAACATCTTTTTCAGATGGTCACGGCAAAAGCCCGTATTGTCGGTCTGCTCCCTGATATCACTCTGCATATAGGAGTCAGAGCCCACCACGAAATCCAGAGCCTTGTTCTCCAGATCCCGCTCGATCACACAGAAAGGGCATTCACAGTCTGTTTTAAACGCATCGATAAGGGGTATTTTATATAATGCTTCCTTCATAATATCACCTGCAAAGATTGTCCTTAAGTATCTGCAGATAGGGCAGGAATCCGCTGATTATCTCAGCAGGGGTGATACCGGCCGTATATCTGCGCAGTTTGTAACCATCCATACACATGGCTACCAGTTCATGGGTATCCGCTATGGTCAGGCCTGTTTTGAGACAGGCGGCATCCGACTTTTCGTCGATGAGGCTGCTGTATATCTCCTCACATTCCACATACCACTGCCTGGCCAGATCCGCCACCTCGGGGTCGTCCTCCCTGCCCAGGGAGACGAGAAACATATCCAGATAAGGGTGGAGCGTGAGCATGTGAAGCTTTGCCTCCTCCACCATGCGTATCCTTTCAAAAAGGTTGGGATCGTCGCTTTTTACCTTATCCTCCAGCTCTATGGTCATATATCTGACGCAATACTCCGTCACAAATTCATAAAGATTTTTTTTACTTCCGAAATAATGGAACAAAAGGCCCTTGGAGATCCCAGCCTCCTTTACGATGGCATCGGTTCCCGCTCTTTCATATCCGTTTTCGGCGAATACCTTGACCGCAGCGTTTATCATGCGGTTTTGTTTGTCGCCGGATAAGGAAAAGAATTTTTCGTTCATGTTTTGTACCTCACATAGGTTGAGTATAACACGATCTGATATCTGTCAGGATTCTTACTGTTGCTTCGCTCAGAATGACAAATAAGTATAATTCAGAATGGCGTGCGTAAATGAAGGATCACCAGCACAGCACCTCGCAGCCGTCCTCGGTCACCACCAGCTGCACCTCCCACTGGGCCGAAAGGGAACCGTCCTTTGTACGGGCAGTCCAGCCGTCCTCTTCATCAATATAAATGTCATGCTTGCCTATATTGATCATGGGCTCTATGGTGAAACACATACCGGGCACCATGAGCATTTCCTCTCCGGGCCTGCTGACATAGCTGACAAAGGGATCCTCATGGAAATCCTTCCCTATACCGTGGCCGCCGATACTCCTCACCACCTCATATCCGCAGCTTTTGGCAAACTCATTTATCTTTGAACCCATATCACCAAGAGTCTTCCAGGGCTTAACATTTTCCACGCCGATCTCTACACTCTTCTTTACATTTTCCACAAGACGTCTGGCTTCATCGGAAACATTGCCGATCATATACATCCTGGAGGAATCGGAATAATATCCCTCAAAATAGGTGGAAACATCCACGTTGACTATATCACCCTCCTTGAGCACTTCTTTCTCGGAGGGGATGCCATGACAGACCACATCATTAATGGAAGTGCAGACACTCTTTGTATATCCGTCAAAGCCAAGAGGCGCACAATGTCCCCCCATCTGTTTGGTGATCGTCGAAACCCAGTCGTCGATCTGCTGGGTGTTTATCCCGGCGGCTATGTGTTCCCCCACATAATCAAGGACCGCCATATTTATCCGAGCGCTTCTTTTTATCCCTTCTATGTCCTGTGCATTTTTTATGATATCCCTGTCAGGTATCTGAAATCCTCTGTCCGCATACATGATCAGCTTATCGTCAAAAGCACTGTGACACTGCTTATACTTTCTGCCGCTGCCGCACCAGCAGGGCGCATTCCGTTCAAGTTTTTTAATCATCTCATCCTACCTAAGATTCTTCGTCACTTCGTTCCTCAGAATGACAGACGAAAAACATTCTTCGTTACTTCGTTCCTCAGAATGACAGCTGAAGAAAAATAAAAATTGTCCGTGTCGGTCAACACACGGACAATTATATTACTTCATTCTTTGATTGTCAATCGTACTTCAGCGCCTGTAGAAAGCCCGGAGACCTATGGCACAGGCTATAACGGAATATACGATCCCAAGTATGGCGCACTTAAGAGGGTTCATCGTAAAATAAAACTGAAGCGCCTGAAACTGGGGCGTGATCAGAATATCCATGATCTTGGTAAAAGGAAACAGATGGATCTTTTCCGAGGCCAGCAACGATATGAGCCTGGGGATCACCAACACGGTCAGGAAGAAATAAATGAAAGCGTCTCTCTTCCTCTTTGCTGCAAACAGATACATCTGACCTATTGAGATGCCGGCCAGCCACAGGGGGAAGGCCACAAGCGCCTTTTGCAGAAAATCTCCAATGGTATCCATGCCCACGCTGCCACTGTCAGCTATGCCGAACAGCATGGTGGTCAGGAGCATGATGATAAAGGATACCACAAACATAGCTATTCCCACCAGCAGGGTGGCACACAACTTACCGATGTATAACTGCCAGCGCTTCATTTTGTGGGTGACAGAATCCTTTATGTGAGGATTAGGATATTCCGGCCCGAAGACCATATCGGACAGGAAGATACAGCTGTAATAGGGGACGATAAAGGCCCCCTCGGCAAATATGATAAGATTGTATGTGAACGATCCGTCATTCATGCCATAGATGTTTCTGAAACATGCCATGGCTATATTAGCCAGAAGGCAGATCACAAAAATCCCAAGGATATAAAACAGGGAATATTTCTTCCTGACCGCCCTGTAGGCTTCACGTGCTATATAGTGTAACATCAGTTAATACCCGGCTCCTTATTCATCAACGGAATAATTCGGAGCCTCCTTTGTAATGTTGATATCGTGAGGGTGGCTCTCCTTCAGGCCGGCTGAGGTGATCTTGATGAACTTGGCCTTTTCATGCAGAGTCGCGATATCCGGCGTGCCGCAGTATCCCATACCGGATTTGATACCGCCGATCATCTGGTAAATGGTATCTTCCACTGAGCCCTTGTAGGCCACACGGCCTTCCACTCCCTCAGGCACAAGCTTCTTTGCGCCCTCCTGGAAATATCTGTCCTTTGATCCGTTTTCCATAGCTGCTATAGAACCCATGCCACGGTAAACCTTGTACTTACGGCCCTGATACAGCTCAAAGGTACCGGGAGCCTCATCACAGCCTGCAAACATGGAGCCCATCATGCAGACATTTGCGCCCGCTGCAAGAGCCTTGGTGATATCACCTGAATATTTAATGCCTCCGTCTGCGATAACAGGTATGCCCAGAGGCTTTGTAACTTCATATACATCCATAACTGCGGATATCTGGGGTACGCCGATACCGGCAACCACTCTGGTGGTACAGATGGATCCGGGTCCTATACCTACCTTTACGGCATCCGCTCCCGCATCTATAAGCGCCTTCGCAGCCTCGCCCGTAGCTATATTACCGGCAATAACCTGAAGCTCGGGATGTCTTTCCTTAATGGTCGAAACCGCATTCAGGATATTTTTGGAATGACCATGAGCCGAATCCACTACGATCACATCCACATGGGCTCCCACAAGGGCATCCACTCTCTCCATCATATTTCCGGTGATACCTACGCCGGCGCCACACAAAAGCCTGCCCATATCATCCTTTGCGGAAAGAGGATATTTGATCTGCTTTTCGATATCCTTTATGGTGATCAGACCCTTGAGGTTAAAATCGGCATCCACAATGGGAAGCTTTTCCTTACGGGCTTTTGCCAGGATCTCCTTGGCTTCGGCCAAAGTGATACCCTCTCTGGCCGTCACCAGATTCTCTGTGGTCATGGATTCTTTTATCTTTTTGGAAAAATCTGTCTCGAATTTGAGATCGCGGTTGGTGATTATACCTACCAGCTTGCCATTTTCGGTGATGGGAACACCGGAGATACGGAACTTTGCCATGAGATTGTCAGCATCCTGAAGCGTATGCTCGGGAGAAAGGAAAAAGGGGTCGGTGATGACACCGTTTTCGGAACGCTTAACCCTGTCTACTTCCTCTGCCTGTTCCTCAATGGTCATATTTTTATGGATGATGCCTATGCCGCCCTGTCTGGCCATAGCTATCGCCATTGTAGCCTCTGTGACCGTATCCATGGCGGCACTCATCATCGGAATGTTCAAAACCACCTTTTTGGTAAGATGTGTCTTCAGGTCTATCATATTGGGAGTAACCTCTGAATACTGGGGTATCAAGAGTACATCGTCAAATGTGATTCCTTCACCTATTATCTGTCCCATGTTTAAACTCCTTTCTATGATACACGATTGTAAAGATTCTTCGCTTCGCTCAGAATGACATACCGGAGGGGATCCGGCATGACATACGGGTGAATCCCCTGAGACTCCGCGAAAATATTATCCATGATTCTATCACAGCAAAAAACTGTTTTCAAGTCATATCTTTTCGATCTTGACCGCACACACCTTATATTCGGGAATACGCGCATATTTATCAAGCGCTGCATTCGTTAATATGTTCGCATTTCCGTCGGGGAAATGGAAGGGCATCCAGGTCTCCTTAGGTGAAACCTTTTCCGAAACCCTGGCTGTGGTGGTAAGGGTGCCTCTTCTGGAGGAAACCCTGATCTTTTCACCGTTTTCTATACCAAGTCTGACCGCATCCTCGGTATTCATCTCGATAAAGGAATGTCCCTCCTTCATCATGAGTCCCGGAGTCTTTCCGGTCATGGCACGGGTATTGTAATGGTAAAGGATACGTCCTGTCATAAGGATGAAAGGATATTCATCATCCGGCTGCTCCGCACTGGGAACATACTCGGCAGGATAGAACCAGCCCAGGCCCCTGGTGAACTTGCCCACATGCATAATGGGAGTTCCGGGATGCTTTGCATCAAGGCAGGGCCACTGAAGAGTCTCACCGCGGTCCAGTCTCCTGTGGCTGATGCCGCCGAAGCTGGGAGTCAGGGATGCGATCTCATCCATTATCTCCTCACTGGTAAGCTGGGGCTGAGGATAACCCATACGGTTCATGAGGTCGATGAAGATATCCGTATCAAGCCTCATCTCTCCCTCCAGCTGCACAGCCTTTCTCACTCTCTGTACTCTTCTCTCGGTATTGGAGAAGGTTCCCTCCTTTTCCGCGTAGCTGGTACCGGGCAGTATGACGTCTGCATACTGGGCGGTCTCCGTCATGAACAGATCCGAAAGAACAAAGAAATCAAGACTTTCAAGGGCTTTTCTGATATGGTTCTGGTCCGCATCGGTCACCACGGGATCCTCACCGAAAATGAAGAGTCCTCTTATCTCTTTTCTGATGGCCGCACCAAAAACATCGGTGGCATGCGTGCCGGGCTTTTTATTCAGCTCCACGCCCCAGGCCTTTTCAAACTTGGCAATCACATCGGGGTTAGTCACCTTCTGATAACCGGGAAAATCTCCGGGAAGGGCGCCCATATCGCAGGCTCCCTGTACATTATTCTGGCCTCTCAACGGGTTCACTCCGCAGCCGCTCTTTCCGATCTTGCCCACCAGCATAGCCATGTTGGACATGGACATAACGCCCTCGGTACCGGTGGAATGCTCTGTGACGCCGAGACAATAGATGATGGGCGCCTTCTTTGCCTTTGCATACATAAGGGCTGCCTCTCTGAGAAGATCGGGATCTATATGACAGATCTCCCCCACCTTCTCGGGAGTGTATTCCATGACGATCTTTTTGATCTCATCATAGCCTTCCGTACGTTCTTTTATAAACTCATCATCCTGAAGATTCTCATTTATGATGACATTCATCATACCGTTGGCAAAGGCCACGTTGGTTCCCGGCTTTAACTTGATATGCACATCTGCCATTTTGGACAGGCCTATATCTCTGGGATCCACCACTATGAGTCTGGCTCCCCTGGCCACTGCCTGTCTGATCTGCATACCTACCACGGGATGAGCTTCCTCGGGATTCGAGCCCACCAGCATGATGCAGTCCACATCTCCCGTGATATCCCCTATGGGATTCGTCATGGCTCCCGAACCCAAAGTCATGGCAAGACCGGCCACAGAAGCCGAATGACATACTCTCGCACAGTTGTCCACATTATTGGTACCAAAAGCACAGCGGACCATCTTCTGGAGCATGTAACAGTCCTCGTTGGGTGAACGCGAACATGCAAAACCGGCCAGCGCATCGGGGCCGTATTCTTTTTTGATCTGGGTAAATTTGGAAGCGATGAGATCCAAAGCCTCATCCCAGGTTGCTCTCTCAAATTCGCCTGTCTCCTTATTTTTGATAAGGGGATATTTGAGCCTCTCGGGGGAATGTACAAAATTGAAGGAGCCAAAACGTCCCTTTACGCAGAGCAGTCCCTTGTTTGAAGGACCGTCGGCAGGCTCCACATCCACGATGGTATTGTCCCTTACCACCAGATAATACTGACAGCCTGTTGCACAGTGAGGACAGGTGGTGAGCACCTTCTTCACACGGCCGGGCTGATATTTGCGTCTGTTCTTCGCTATGAGGGCTCCGGTGGGGCAGGCCTCGGCACAGTTGCCGCAGCTTTCGCACGTAGTCTCCTTCCAGTCGGGACCGAAGGGCGCATCTATCAAAGTGGTGGTACCTATCTTTCCGTTCTGCAGGGTCCTGTTTCCGGTAACCTTGTTACAGGTGGATACACATCTCTGACAGTTAATGCAAAGCTAGGGATAATAGGCAAGGAAGGGATTCTCCTTTTTTACCAGGGCATCATGAGTGGACTTTTCATATTTGGATGTCCCGATGCCGTATTCCCTGGTGAGATCCTGGAGTTTGCACTCACCTGCCTTGTCGCAGGTGATACAGCGCACATCATGATGTGCCAGCAGAAGATT
>JAEEZH010000233.1 GCA_016288495.1 Lachnospiraceae bacterium | reverse complement strand
CTTCCGGTAGCCAGCTGCATGGGATAGGAGATCACATTACCCCTGGATACATCAAAACCGGAATAAACGGATTTGTCATCTGTCCACTTTCCGTCCTCGTCATTATCCAGAGTACCATCCCTCCAGACAGGTCTGTAACCGCTGTCGCCATCGGTGACGCCGGTGATGCTGTAGCTCTTATACCGCTGGACTCCCATGATTTTCAGAGGATTCTTGTAATCTCCTGTGTAAACCTTTTCATTTTCATCCACATAGATGACCTTGCCCATTTTAAGGCTGTCCTCATAGCCCAGAGGATCCGCCATTATCTTGAGCGCGGTATCATCATAGTTTATCCTGACGGTGTACCAGCCACCTTTGGGGAATGCGATATGATAGCCTGTTATCTTGGGTGCCTTTGTATTGTCATAAGTCTTACCGGTTTCAATCGATGTCATCTCGATCTTCTTAATTGAATATCCGGTGTTCTGATATGCCTCCACCTTCACGGAATCCATTGTTTTGATCCTTATCCTGTCGCCGGCTTTGAATCCACGGTAGCCGCCCTTTTCACTCTCCTCATTTTTGAAGTAGACGATCGCATCGTAGGGCTCAAATACAGGCACCAGTTCAAAGTCATAGGAACCACTGTTGGATCTGAAATTGCCCATGTATTTTTCCAGGAACGCCTGGTCCATCTTGAAAGAGAGGGGCAACAGATCTGATCTGTCACCGGCTGCATTCACCAGATAAAAACCTGAACAGTTCACAGTCCTGCGATCACTCAGAGTCCCGGCGGAATTGGCCTTACCCGAATAAGTTACCTCAGGACGAACAACAGAACCGATTGAAAAGCTCCTGATCTCCTTGGCCTGTCCGTTTACATTGAACTTTGCTTCGCCCAGTTTTATCTTACTGCCTTCGTCATAGCTCTTTGGAGAGGTATACACCTTCTCGGTGTACTTTGAATAGTCTGTATTATTGTTGATATAGAAGGAAAAATCCCTGTAATGCTTAACAACCCTTCTTACATAGAATTCGTTATTACTGTTCCTGTTAGTACCTGTGGCCCATAGACGGATCCACATTGTAGTCGTATCACACTTGGGAAAACCGTTATTGGGAATGGTGATCCACCCTGACCATTTTTCATCGTCCGTATATTTCTTTTTATATGCAAAAAAAGGAGTAAGATAATTAGTATTACACAGATAAACTTCAATGTCCTTACCTGCCCTTGTGCCAAAAAACCAGGACGAACCCTCAGCCTGTACGTATACACTCACATAATCCACAAGGCTGACGTCCCCTAAATCGGCGACAGGACAGTAATATCCGCCATTCTCCCACCTGACGCCCATACGACGAGGACATTCTACATCAATACCGCCTTCAACACTCTCTTCAGGCTCTGAAGCCACAATCTTTTGATCAGGATCTATGGTCTCCTGTACATAGGCTCCGCCCTCACCATCGGGGACCACAGTCACGCCTTCGGCTGACTCATGAGCTGAGTAAAGAGCTGCGGGGATAACGGGATCTATATGCACAAGAGTGGCATCGGCACCTTTATTTACCCTGGCCTTGCTGCCCTCCTCTGTCGTGATCCCCACATGGAAAACCTTGGGAACACTTCTGGATCCGGTGATGGGTATCTCCACTGTCTGCTCGGTTACGGAGGCGCAAAGAAAAGCTCCTTTACCACGCTCTCATAGTCTTCGCCCGCCTTGGCCGTACCTGCACTGGTACCTACTGTGACAAAGCCCATCTGCTCGATACCGCTTGTCCTTACCACGGTAACTACGGCCTTATCTTCATCGGCCGGCACATATATTTCCTTATCCTTTACCTCATAGACGACCTCTTCCTTATCGTCATGATCCAGGATATTCACATAGCCGTTATAATTGGCTCCAAGAGCAGAACCTTCGGCGTCATAGATGATGAAGGCAAACTGCTCGTCGGACTCGCCTACGCTGTCTTTTATGGTGCTTACCTTTATCTCCTTTAAATATTCGCCCTTTTCAAAGGTAAGGAGGGTCTCCACGCCGGGGACATCCTTCATCTGTGAAACCGCCTGGCTCTCACCCTCAGCCATGGTCTCGGCGATCTGGGGATCGATGGAGTCCTGATCGTACTCCTCCCAGTCGTATTCCTGAAGATCCTTTCCCATCTGTGCGCTGTAGGCGTTTGAAAGAGGGCTCTTATTTGGGGAGAGCTTCTTTTCACTCTCTTCCTCTCCTGTCACTTCCTCTTCAGTGAGCTCTTCAGGATCGGTTTCCTCTGTAAGCGCCTCTTCTTCCACGCCGGATATCTCTTCAGAAGACTCATCCATGGTATCCTCGATCTGAGCCGAAGCGATCTCATCGTCCTCGGCAATGATCACTTCTTCCGAGCCCTGTGCATCTTCTTCCGCTCCCTGTATATCTTCCTCAGCCTGCACATCATCGGCGTTCACTTCCTCCGTCTGAGCGTCAGCCTCGGCAGACAGTTCGAAGGCCTTTGCGATATAATCCGTTCCATCCTCGAGTGCTGCATTTTCGGAGACAGTCTCATCTCCCGTTTCCACATAGGAATTCTCATCCATGAGAGGCTTAGCCTCCGGATTGGCAGGAAGGGTCTCATCCTCAGATAAGCCTTTCTTTACGGAAAGAGTGTAATCCTTACCGTAAACCGTGGAGACATCTATAGCCTTAAACTTTACCGTCGCCTTATTTTCCGTGCTGCCGCCTCTGACGATCCTGATGGTGGTCTCATTGCCCTCATTCACATCAAGTATCGTCTCACCCACGGAGATGACTCCGTCGGGATATTCGTTTCCGTCGACCACGTTTTTAAGCTCACTCTCCAGATCCACCCCTGAAATATCAAGAGCCTCGTTTTCGACCACGTCTTCAGCAACGGCCTCATCCAAAGATGCGATCTCGCCCGCATTCGCCGGCACCGGTACGCTCGTAAGCACCATGGCTGCACTGAGCATCAGGCTCGTTACCGCTTTTAAGCCCTGTCTTAACCTGTTTTTCATACTGCCTCCTGTTATAATTATTTTTTATACTCCCAAGATTCTTCGTCACTGCGTTCCTCAGAATGACAGCGGGTACACTGCATTCCCTGGCTATCATAAAGTGCACTGCTTGACAGCCTGTTGACAATCATATATTTTACCACAAAATACCATGATAAAACAAGCAATTCGACCAAAAGGAGCAGGGGGGGCATGAAAAAAAGCAGCCGGATCTTTCCGACTGCTTTCACATCACTGATATGCACTTCCTAATACCTGTGCTTACACCTATACTTATACTTCTGCTTCCGCTTCCACACCCTCTGTCTCTTCTTCATGTACGCCTATCCCACGCTCTTTGAGCATATCCATGAGTTCCGCCACGGATGATGCCCTCAGGATGTTATCCTCATCCGGCTCGTTTATCCTGTGCCGTCCGTGATAAGCCATCCTCTCGGCGGCCATAAGGTCCGGCCTGTCCTCTGCCTCATCCGTTTTACCGGCAGGCCCATGGCCTTTCTCCTCCCTGCGCTCTTTTATCGCTTCCTCATGCTTCTTTTCTATGCGCTCCCTCTGAGCCTCGGTGTTTTCCCTTAATTTGGCAAATATCTCGGTGGTACCGTCGGTGTTGATCTTTATGCTGATGCTCTCGATCCGGTCCGCATCCTCTCCCAGCTCCTCAAACATGGCGTCCACCTGGGATGTGGATTCCTCCAGGGATTTCAGACAGGTATTCTTGAAATCCTCATCTTCAGCCATCTTTTCCAAAGTATCGGGATCTATGAGCACGCCGTAATCCTTCGTACTCTTTGACATGATGGAATGAGCCTCTGCCTCGGAAGATGCATTGGCGATAAAGAAATCCATATTCCCGTACTTTTCCCTCAGTTCCTTCAAAAGCTTCTGAGCCTTTTCGGAAAGCTGGGACTCATCGGTCTCCTTTGAGCTGTCCGTCTTCTGTACCTTAAATCCTGTATACAGGCCCTTTGCCGAATCATTTACAGCAGGCGCCTTATTGAAAGAAGCTGCATCCCTTTCCCAGGGATTCTTCTTTTCATCGGCCTTATCCATAGCCTTGTCAAAGGGTGAGGCCCCTTTCTTTTTATCTGTCCGGTCGGTTTTTTCTTTATTCTGCCCCTGCATGCGGTTCACGTAATCCTGCATCATGTCAGCAGGCATATTTCCTACCTGAAATCCCATATTTACCTCCTTCCGGCATAAACAGCCAAATATGACAAACAATCTCTGTTATGATTATCGACAGATACCGCTGTTTTCTTTATACCTGCAAACTGATCCGACCGCCAAAATACAAAAAAAGCAGGCATCCCAAAAGGAATGCCTGCCGGATCTGTCATATAGGCCGATAGCCGTATCCGGTCACTCTATGGTAAGAATGTCGCAGAAACCGGTAACATCAAAGATCTCCATGATGTCATCATTCGCATGAGTCACCTTCATGGTGCCCTGCTTATTCATGATCTTCTGAGCTGCAAGGAGAACCCTGAGTCCTGCAGAAGATATATATTCAAGTGAAGTCATATCGATCTCCAGAGCACTCACTCCGTCAAGAGATGTCTTGATCTCCTTTTCCAGCTCGGGGGAAGTAGTAGTATCAAGTCTGCCCTCGAGAGCAATTACCAAACTGTCACCGTTAGCTTTTTTATTGATATTCATAATCGTCCCATCCTTTTCAAAAAACAGTTTTGAGCTCAACTCTGACTAATTCTAACACATACACGGCCGTAATGCAAATATTTATGTAAAAAAATTACGAAAAAAACGCCATGATCTCCTTATCCATCTCGGCTGCGATGTCATTACCCGCCAGTTCTGCCATCAGGAAATCCACTGTTTTACATATACAATCCGTGATATGCCATTTGGCCGACCAGCCGAAGGTCGATTTTATAAGGCTGTTATCAAGCTTCAGGAAATTAGCTTCATGCACGGCTCCCGGCTCACATTTATCGGTCCTTAAAAGCTTTGCCGGAATGCCCTCACGGCTGTTGTACTCGCTGATAAACAGATTTATGAGCTCTCCGGTGGTGACACAGTCGCAGTCATCGGGACCTATATTGTAAAATCCGAAATACTTCCTGTCCTCATACTGCCTCATGACTATGGTCAGATACATGGCAAGAGGCTCCAGCACATGCTGATAAGGCCTGGTGGAATAAGGGTTTCTGATGACTATCCTGCCTTCCTGAGCCCCGTTCTTTACTGCCTCATACACTGCCCGGCAGGCATCCGGGATGATACGGCAGTTGGCGTGATCCCCGCCTCCGATGACATTGCCCGCCCTGGCAGTGGACACGCTGACCGGACCGTCTTCAAAGAAGCTGTTAATATAACTGTGGGTCACCAGCTCCGAACAGGATTTTGAATTGGAATAGGGATCAAAACCGTCCAAGGGTTCATTTTCCCTGTAACCGTAGCACCATTCGTTGTTTTTGTAGACCTTGTCCGTGGTGACGTTGAGAACGGATATCCTGTCCGCTCCCGTATTCTGTGCAAAAAGCCTCACACATTCCATCAGGTTGACCGTCCCCATGACATTGGTCTCATAGGTATACCTGGGATCTGCATAGGAATCCCTGACTATGGGCTGGGCCGCCAGATGTATCACCGCATCGGGCGCACACTCATCGTATGCTTTTTTCAGGGTTTCAAAGTCCCTGATATCCCCGCGGATATCCGTAAAGGTATCAAAGCGGTCAAGGCCTGCGGCAGAAAAAAGAGCCGGATCCGTGGGCGGATCCAGTGAATAGCCTGTCACCTGTGCGCCTGTAAGCAGCAGTATCCTGGTAAGCCAGGTCCCCTTAAAACCGGTATGCCCGGTCACAAACACTTTTTTTCCGGAATAAAAGCCCTTAAGCTCGTCAAAAGAAACAACAGCCATATATGATCCCTCCAAGATTCTTCGCTTCGCTCAGAATGACAACAGGTATACTGTATTCAGAATGACAACAGGTATACTGTATTCAGAATGACAACAGGTATACTGTATTCAGAATGACTATAGCAAAATTCGCACTTAATTTCAATCTCACCCTTTTCATCGAAATAGTTACCATAAATTACGGATTTATCCGGCAAAATTAGTTAAATCTGTTTATGGATAAACCCTCCCTCTTGTGATAAAATCATAGCGTTGTGTTTAAAGATAATGTTAACAGTTTAAAAAGGAGATCAGAATGAAAAAATTAGTTCTTATGGCTGCAGCAGCCGTACTTACCTTTTCACTTTCATCCGCCGTATTTGCCGATGACAACACAGCTGCATTAAACCAGCAGCTTCAGATCGCACAGGGCCGCGTAAACGAGGTAAAGACACTTCTGGCACAGCTCGAGGCAGCTGCTCCCAACAATCCCATCGCCGCTGCACAGGTACAGAATGTAAAGGCAGGTCTTCCCGCCCTTGAGGCAGAGGTAACCAGGATACAGTCCCTGCTTCCTGCCCAGACACCCGCTGTCGCAGCTGCAGATCCCGCAGCGCTTATGGCACTTCTGGCACAGCAGCAGACTGCAGCAACTCCCGCAGCATCACAGACTGACGCAGCAGCTGCACAGGCAGCTCAGCTCGCACAGGTTCAGGCCATCCAGCTGGCTCAGGCTCAGGCCGCACAGGCCGCTCAGATTGCTCAGGCTCAGGCCGCTCAGGCTCAGACACAGACTGCCCAGACACCTGCCGCTCCTGCAGCTCCCGCAACTCCTGTTGTGACCGCGCCCACGATCCCGGCCGTTCCCGCAGCTACCCACAGCTTCACCGACAAGAACGGTACTACCCACAACTTCACCATGGATGAGTGGAACTATCTCATCAGCGTATGGGCTTACACCGGACAGGGCGAGGAAATGGTTACACATCACACCATCGGCGACCTGATGGCAGTGCTTGCAGCAAGAGGCTGATCTTAACAAAAAACGCGCCGCAAGGCGCACCGATAAAAAAAGCGCCGTCCAGCGACGGCGCTTTTATATTCCCTTAAACAAAAATCTCACATCTGATGCCTGACCACCTTATATTCATCACCGTCCCTGTAGTAGGGGCAGCCGGTAAAACCGTTGGTCATAAGGCGGGAATAGTCATCCTCATCCATCTCGGCATCACAGACGTATTCATCATATTCCTCATCATAATAGTAATACGCACAGTTCTCACACATCCTTCATAAACTCCTTGATACGGTTCAGATATTTTTTGGCAGTGTGCCTTCCCATGCGATAGATACGCTTCAATTCCTCAGGGTTGTTTGCGGTCCTTGCTATCTTCAGATCCCTGGGAGGCCTGATGACGAAGGTATTGCCCTCCTTCTCCTGCTGCTCTATGTACTCCAGGGTCTCATTGTACATGATATGACGTCTCTCCATGGCTCTGACGATCCCGGGATACAGCTTCTGATACTTTAACCTGATGAGGGGCAGGGACGAGGTTTTTTTCTTGGTATAGCCCAGAGGCCTGGTGAGTATCACCAGATTCTTCTCATAACCGAGGCTCTGAAAATATGCAAGGGGAATGGAATCCGCCGCGCTGCCATCCAGGAACTTCCAGTCGCCTATGGAAACCACATTCGATACCAGCGGCATGGAAGCGGAGGCCCTCATATATTTTATATCCTCATACATGCCGTCGGTGCACTTGTGATAATAGGGCTCACCTGTGATCACATCGGTACACACCGCATAAAACTCCATGGGATTCTTTTCGAAGGTATCATGATCCCAGATATCCAGCTCGAAAGGTATCTTTCTGTAGCAAAAATCTACCCCGAAGATATCTCCGGTGGTGAACAGATTGAAATAGCTGACAAAATGCCTGTTACGGCAGTATTTTACATTATAGCGGATGACGCGGCCGGGCTGTTTGGATTTATAATTACAGCCGAAAAGGGCTCCCGCCGAAACCCCTATACCGCCGTCAAAAGCCACATCGTTTTCCATCAGAACATCCATTACCCCGGCTGAAAATATGCCTCTCATACCGCCGCCTTCGAGTACAAGTCCTGTTTTCATAAAAAATACCTCTCTATGATCTGCGCAATAGCATCATTATTGTTATCCTTTTCGGTGATGACATCCGCCGCTCTTTTCGTATCCTCAGTGCCGTTTATCATGGCGATCCCCACGCCGGCCTTTTTTATCATATCGATATCGTTGGCCTCATCTCCCACCGCCACCGTATCGGCCCTGTCCACGCCCAGGATCTCACACAGATTTTCCAGTGCCCTGCCCTTTCCCGCTTTTTTTGAACCGAATTCCAGAAGCACGGGATTGGAAAAAAGATTCTCCGTCACTTTTGAAAGCTTTGGGCCCACTTCCTTCTGAAAGTCCACCAGGGCGTCATGATCCGTAAGATGGGCCACTATGCATTTCAACGGCTCTGCCTCAAGGGCGCTCATCACATCCTCCACCACCCGGTAAGGCATCCTGATACGGGTGGAATACCACTTAATATACTCTGAATCCTGCTCCACCAGTATGCAGTCATCGTTATAGGTCTGGACGTTCAGTCCCCTCTTCGGAGCCTCTGCAAACAGGGTCTTTACCACATCATAGGAAACTCCCTCATGGACCAGTTCCTTCATATCCGCGGTATCCACTATCTGACCCCCGTTATACGAGGCTATATAATAGTTTTCGCCGGTTAAGGAATATTCATCCGCCAGCACCCTGCAGCTGTACAGAGGTCTGCCGGTGCACATCACAAAACCATAGCCGGCCCCCACAAGGGCCTTTACGGCCTCCAGATTCTTTTTTGATATGGTCTTGTCCGAGGACAGCAAAGTGTCGTCCATGTCGGCAAAAAGCAATTTCATCAGGCTATTCCCTTCAGATATCTGATATACTGCTCGGCAGCCCTTCCGGACATGCCCGTATGATTAAGCTCCCATCTGTCCGCATTAAGGAGAAGCTCATCCTCATCCATCTCGATCCCGTAGCGCTTCGCCAGCGCCAGGACTATCTCATGATACTGTTTTTTGTCAGGCCTTCCGAAATAGATGGACATACCGAATCTGTCGGACAGGGACAGTTTTTCCTGGACGGTATCATTGATATGCAGATCCTCGTCCCTCTCTTTTTTGTCCCTGAAGTTTTCCCTGATCAGATGACGGCGGTTTGAGGTGGCGTAGATCAATATATTGGAAGGTTTTTTCTCCAGTCCGCCTTCGATCAGCGCCTTCAGATACTTATATTCGATCTCGAACTCCTCAAATGACAGGTCATCCATGTACAGGATGAATTTATAATTCCGGTCCTTTATCTGGGTCACCACATCGTTGAGGGAAGCTATCTGATGCTTGTAAACCTCGATTATGCGAAGGCCCCTGTCATAATACATATTGGCGATGGCTTTGATGCAGCTGGATTTTCCGGTGCCCGCGTCCCCATACAGCAGACAGTTGTTGGCACCCTTGCCGGCCAGAAAGGCCTCGGTATTATCCACCAGCTTTTTCTTTGCGCTCTCATATCCCACCAGGTCGGAAAGCTGTACATGAAGTATATTGTAAATAGGCTCTATCCGGGTATTCCCGTCGGTAACCCTCAGTCTGAAAGCCTTGTTCAGACCGTATTTGCCCACGCCGTAATCTCCGTAAAATGAGGTGACGGTGTCCATGAATTCCTCATCGTTCTTGGCCTGTGACAGCTTCACCGCCTGCTCGCAGATCCTGTCCCTTATCCTCTTATTGAAGGTCCTGCCGTTCTCCTTGTAGGTGGTGTAAAACTGAAGCACATCCGTCATATCCGTCCCCAGCTTTTCCCCCAGTCCCGCCAGATCGGCGTGGAACAGTTCCCTGAATATCCCGAAATCATGCATGGCAAAATCATTCATGCTGCCCTCGATGCTGCCCCTTATCTCACAGGCACAGCTGAAGGGATTCTCGTTGTTGCACAAGAGATACGCCAGGAAACAGTGCCAGAGGTTGCCCGAAAAACCGAAGTCATCGGAGAGCCTCAGCAGCCGGTTCACCACATCGTAAAAGGTGTTCCTGACATCGGCCTCATCGGCCCCGTCCTCCGAGGAAAGCCAGTCAAACAGCCCCGAAAAATCATCCAGGATATCCTGTCTTTCAAAATTACGGTAAAGGATCAGTTCATCTATCAATCTGTGTTTCATTTCACGTCCCTCAAAAGATCTATTCCTGCCTCCAGCGCCCTCTGATAAAGTCCGGCAGCCGGCAGTCCCACTATGTTGTTGTATTCGCCTTCTATCCCCTTAACGAAAAGCCCGAAGGGGCCCTGTATGCCGTAAGCTCCCGCCTTATCCAAAGGATCCTTGGTGGCCACATATTCCCTGAGTGAAAAAGGGGATACATCATAGAATTCCACCTTGGAACACTGGGCAAAATTCAGGATCACTCCCTCTTTTGACATCAGCGTGACTCCCGTATACACCTCATGGGTGCGGCCGCTGAGCATGGAAAGCATATCAAAGGCATCCTGCTCATCCGCGGGCTTACCCAGGATCTCCCCCTTATAGGAAACTATGGTATCCGCCGAAAGCACCAGGATATCCTCATCGGGATATTTTTCCGCAGCCTTTTTCTGCACATCCCGTGCTTTCTGAAGGGACAGATCCCTGACCACCTCATCGGGTGCGGTGAAGTCGGTATGCTCCTCGCAATCACTTTTTATTATCTCAAACGCGATCCCATACTCGGAAAGGATCTGTGAACGCCTGGCAGAAGCCGAGGCCAGAATACGCTTATACATATCTTACCTTTTTTTGAATTCCGGGATGAAGGCCCTGCGTATCATGTCGGCGTCATGTTTTTTGGCAGCCTCTATGGATATCTTGCAGCACTCCTCCTGGGACGAAAGCTGACGCTCAGGCGGCACATCGGTGAGATCCTGTTTTTTGTAGGAGCCGTCAGGCTGCAGGATCCTGGCCTTTTTGTTGTCCCGAAGCTGCAGCAGCAGATAGCCCTTTAGCTCTGCCCTCATCTCGGGAGTCTCCACAGGGAAGAGTATCTCCACCCTCTTTTCCAGGTTTCTGGGCATCCAGTCCGCGGACCCCATATATACCTCTTCATTTCCGCCGTTGGCAAAATAGATGATCCTGCTGTGTTCCAGGAACTCACCTACTATGGACCGGACCGTGATATTCTCGGACACGCCCTCTATCCCGGTCTTTATACTGCAGATGCCTCTGACTATCATGTCTATCTTTACCCCTGCGGCGGAGGCCTCATACAGGGCGGCTATGATATCCTGGTCGCACACGGAGTTCATTTTGGCGATTATGCGGGCTTCCTTTCCCTGAAGGGCAAAATCACGCTCCCGGTTGATCAGGTACAAAAATCTGTCCTTGAGCCACAAAGGAGCCAGCGACAGCTTGTTCCACACGGCGGGCTCGGAATAGCCCGAAAGCATGTTGAACACCGCGGTGGCGTCCTCGCCTATGAGCGGGGAGCAGGTAAAAAGTCCCACATCGGTATACAATCTGGCGGTCACATCATTGTAATTACCGGTTCCCAGATGCACATAGCGTCTGATGCCGTCTTTTTCGTTCCTGACCACCAGCGCTATCTTGGAATGGGTCTTGAGACCCAAAAGACCGTAGATAACATGGCAGCCCGCCTTCTCCAGACGTCTGGCCCAGACTATATTGTTTTCCTCATCAAATCTGGCCTTGAGCTCCACCAGGACGGAAACCTGTTTTCCGTTCTCGGCTGCCTGTGCCAGGGCCGAAAGGATGGGCGAATTGCCGGAAACCCTGTAAAGCGTCATCTTTATGGCCAGTGTGTCGGGATCCCTGGCCGCCTGTTTTATCAGTTCCACCACAGGTTCAAAGGATTCGTAGGGAAGCATCAGCAGCTTATCCCCCTCCCTGATCTGTGAAAAGATATCCTTATCGGAAGAGAACATGGCCGGGCGCTGGGGAATATAATCTTCCTTTTTAAGATGCTCATAACCCTCTACCTTAGTGACCTTTGACATGACAGTGAGATCCAGGGGGCCGGGTATCTCATATATCTCCTCATCCGCAATGTTCAGCTCTTCCTTCAATATCTCACGGAGCCTTAAGTCCATCCCCTGCTGTATCTCCAGCCTGATGGCCATGCCCCACTGCCTTTTTTTGAGCTGCTTTTCTATCTCCTCCAAAAGGTCCTCAGCCTCATCCTCATCCAGCTCAAAGTCGGCGTTTCTCATGACTCTGAAGGGATAGGCGCAGATCACATCATAATTAAGGAAGAGCTTTTCTATATTGCGCTCGATGATCTCTTCCAAAAATATGAGATGTTTCTCATTCTCCGCTCCCGGGAGCTCCACCACTCTTTTAAGTACGTCGGGCACCTGTACCAGTGCAAAATCCAGCTCATAATCCTCCGCGTCCGCATGTACGCTTATGAGGGCTCTGCCCTGGGCGTCCTTCTTTCTCACCAGAAGCGCGCCTATATTCAGTGATTTGTTCCTGACTAAGGGGAAAGGGCGTGAAGAATCCACCGCCATGGGCGTGAGAACGGGATAAACCTTTTCCATAAAATATTTATCCGCAAACGCCGCCTGTTCTTCGCTCAGTTTTTCATGAGCGGAAATGATCTCTATTCCTTCGGTCTTAAGACGGGCCGTCAGCTCTTCATACACGTCATACTGGGCCTGTACAAACTTGTGTGTGGCCTCATTGACTGCCATGAGCTGTTCCTTGGGAGTCATGCCCGATATATCCTTTATATTGACCTGGGCATGGACCATATCCTTAAGGGAAGCCACCCGCACCATGAAGTATTCATCCAGATTGGAGGCTGTGATCCCCAGGAATTTCAGACGCTCGAACAAAGGACTCGTCTCATCCTTCGCCTCATCCAAAACCCTTTCGTCAAACAGAAGCCATGACAGCTCCCTGTTCGTATAATATTCCGGCGCCCTGAAATCAATACCTTCCATATAATATCCCCGCTAAGACTGACTATGATAAGCCGACTCTATCAAGATTCTTCGCTGCGCTCAGAATGAAAAACCCAAGGTCATTCTGAGGCCCCCGGGCCGAAGAATCTTTCATAAAATGCCATAATACTGTCTAATAAAAATAATCCCGACCATCTGCTGACGGTCGGGATAAAAGCTGCTGACGGGAATCGGACCCGTGACCTCCGCACTACCAATGCGACGCTCTACCGACTGAGCCACAGCAGCACCTATACACATCCGCACAATAAGGATATAGGACCCAAATCACACAGACAACAAAGATGATATCACGACGACAGCAGACATGTCAAGCAAAATATAATATCATTGAAAGAAAATGTTTGTTATTTCTTTCACTTTATGGTAAAATATCCATTTAGTGATTAATATTTAAAGAGGAACGTAATGTCACCGTTTTTAATTGTGATAATTTATCTGGCTTTCATCGGCATGGGGCTGCCCGATTCCCTGCTGGGTTCCGCATGGCCTTCCATGTATCCCGAGCTGGGCGTCCCGGTGTCCTATTCAGGTATCATATTCATCATCATATCCATAGGTACGGTAGTATCCAGCCTTCTGAGCGATAATCTGAACAGACGGGTGGGCACCCCGAAGATCACCTTCGTGAGCATGATCCTCACCACCGTGGCACTTCTGGGATTTGCCCTCAGCCATAATTTTATCTTCCTGTGCATCTGGGCCATCCCCTACGGTCTGGGAGCCGGCAGTGTGGACGCCGCCCTGAACAATTTCATCGCCATGAACTTTACCAGCAAATACATGAGCTGGCTGCATTGCATGTGGGGTATCGGAGCCACCGTGGGCCCGTACATCATGGGCTTCTCCCTGGCCCGCAGCAAATGGAACACAGGTTATGCCATCATCGGAGTGATGCTGCTTCTGCTCACGGTGATGATCTATTTCAGCCTGCCCTTATGGCGCGACAAAAATATGGTATTCAAGGTTCTCGCAGGTAAGAAAGACCCCAGGAGCCTGAGTCTTAAAGAAGTGATAGATACCCCCGGCACAAAGGCCATAATGATCAGCTTCTTCGGCTACGCCGCCGCTGAACAGACAGTAAACCTCTGGGCCAGTACCTATCTCACCCAGACCAGGAATTTCACCGACAGTACCGCGGCCAAATATGCGGGTCTGTTCTTCCTGGGTATCACCCTGGGCAGGATCATCAGCGGTTTCGTTACCATTCATTTCAACGACGAGCAGATGGTCAGGATCGGTCAGGGTATAATGGGCGCCGGCGTACTGATGCTCATCCTGCCCCTTGGCAATACCGTCGCCCTCATAGGCCTGGTCGCCATCGGTTTCGGGTGCGCCCCCATATATCCCAGCATGCTCCATGCCACGCCTTCACACTTCGGTGCAGACAGGTCGCAGTCCATCATAGGCGTACAGATGGCCGCATATTACGTGGGGACCTCCGCCATGCCGCCTCTCTTCGGTATCATATCCCGCAAGCTTAGTCTGGGGCTCTTCCCCTGGTTTTTACTTCTGATGCTGGTGATCATGATCCTCTCACACGAGCGCATGAATTACATCACCAGGAGATGGAAGTTCTTCCGTGAGTCCGTAGAGTGACCGGTTTAACCCGTCATTTACGGATCCTTCTGCCGATCCCGGCTTTCATTCCTTTCATTCACCAGCCGTTTCGGCCGGTGCCGTATCCGGTATTTCATCCGATGCTCCCACAGGTACTTCAACAGATGTTTCAACCGGCACTTCAACCGGTGTTTCAACAGGCGTTGCAACCGGACTGCTCTCATACACGTCTGATACTATTCCCTTCAGATAGCTTTCCATATCCTCCACGGAGGAGCCGTTCTCGCTGGCATCCGTCACCACAAAGCTTCCGTCCTCATACATGGTAAATACTATCTTAAACGGTATCTTTTCCACGGATTCTATGGTTCCGTCATTTCCTTCATAAACCTTTCTCTCGCTTCTCTCACCATCGTAAAAGACGCATATATCACCGGTCACGCTGCGAAGCGCATGCCACTTTCCTTCCCCGTAATTCTGAAGATAAGAATTGACGGTCTGGACGGTGCCCGCAAAATAACTGTTTGTCATCATGGCGGCCTTGGCCGAAAAAGCCCTCTCATCCTCGCTGAGTGTGGACAGATCCACCCCCGCCTGTCCTCTCATCACATCCAGAGGCGTTCCTGCGGCTGAATTCGGCGGCAGATCGACTTTACCCTTATAAGCTGAAAAGTCAGGGTCAACAGGCGCATCAGCCACCGCCCGGGCCTGTGCGGAATTATCGGACAGACTCGCCCCATCATCTACGGAATCAAAACCGGCCCCGCCTACGCTCATGAGCCCGTTTGCATTTTCCTTAATGCTGCTGGTCACCTGGGAAACATCAGGCAGCTTATCTTTGCGGGTAACGACGAAGACCACCAGGCATATAAAGAGCGCTCCCCAGAGGATCACAGCCCTGCGGCGCTTTTTCTTGCCCTCCCTGATCCTTTTCATCCGTTTTTTATACATCCGCCTCTCCTGGGGGCTCATAACGGACAGATCTATATGGTCATCCCTGTCTCTTCTCTTATTTCTCCTTCTTCTCCCGGTCATTTCATATCTCCGATCCCCGACATACTTTTTCGATCCAATCTTTTCTCCCGGACAAGATCAATTGCCGTTTTCATTAATTCCCATTATCCGTCATGATCACTGCCGCAGATATTCTCCGGCATATTCGGACTCTTCATCACAGCGGACATCCAGCTTATCACCGTTCATTCTGAATTCCAGCCCCTTTCCGCCGAAATCCGATCTTCCCTTAACCCGGTCCTCGTAAAATCCGAAACCCGGCTCGCTCTCGGTACCGTCAGCTTTTCTGAAGCAAAAGGTAAAGCTTCCCGGTTCCGTTTCTTCCATTACAAGGGTCATTTCTTCCTTTTCATATATCCCGGTCCATTCTATGGACTCATCCATACCCGCATCATAGCCCGAGAAATCGCTGTAGGGCAAAAGACTGCCATCACGATATACATATACCTCCCCGGACACTGCATCCACCGCCAGCACTTCGCCCACAGGCAGCTCATCTTCCAATACATCGTACAGATATACGCTGTTTCCGGATATGGTTTCCATCCGACGCCCATCCTTCGTATACGGCGTGTCTGCCAGTTTTTCTTCCACCAGGGCATCCGCATCCTCGGGTGAGATCTCCAGTACAGTCTCATCCGGCACATGATTTCGTGCCGCTTCGTCGGCATCGGCTTTTTTCTTATATACAAAGGCCGCGCACAAAAATACGGCAAGCACCATTATCACCAGTATGCTTAAAATCACGGTTTTCTTCATTTCCCTTTTCCTTTTGGTTCCTCATTAGAAAACAGGCGGAGAACTACCCTCCGCCTGTCAGTGTTAAATACTCATTCCGGTCAGTCGCCGTAATAATCTATGATGGCTGCGGCATTTGCCTTTGCGATCTTCTTGAGATCGTCTTCACTGTCCATATAATCATAGTCATTCTGGATAAATCCGTTCTCCATGATCAGACCGGCTATGGCACCGCCATCCGAGGTATCTCTTGCATATCTGATGATCGCATAATAATCCTTGCCGGCAGTGGTACCGCTTTCCTTGGTCCTGGCACCTCTGTTGCTCATGCCCGTATCCTTTGAGGTCTTTGCGCACATCTTGGAGGCCAGGCTCTTTCCTGTTCCGTCTATGGAGTAGTAGCACTCAACGCCTTTACCCTTACCGGAATTGATATGCTGCGAGATTATGATCTTCGCCTTGGCATCCTTGGCTATCTTTACACGCTTATCCAGATCCACATATTTGTTGGAATCCCTGGTAAGAACTACCTTAAATCCGGCCTTTTCAAGAAGTCTCTTTGTTTCTTTTGAGATCGCCAGGTTCAGCTCGCTCTCCTTCAGATTACCGTAAGAGCATCCGGTGTCGCTTCCGCCGTGTCCGGGATCGAGACAGATGATCGTTCCGTTACCCTTCTTGTCGTCATCGTCCTTCTCATCCGAATCATCCTTGTCGGTCTTTTCGGTGATCTTTACCTTGATGGTGGCCACCAGACCGTTTTCAAGGGTAGCCTGGATATAACACTTACCCTTCTTTCTACCGGTAATTTCTATTTCATTACTGCAACAGTTCTCTATATCCCTCTTCTTATTATCCGTGCCTACAGCCTTATAGGATTTCGACTTTATGGCCACATACTCATTTTTTTCCTCATATCCCTTTGTAAAGGAATCCGTCTTGTCGTCGGATACTTCCCAGCACTTCACCTGCTTAGCGGTGGTTGCGTTGGGTTTGAAATTAAGGGTATAGGTCTTTTTCTCGTTCACGGCCACCGTGATATCACTGTCATCCACGGAAGTGGGCAGACAGTACATATATGAAGTATAATCACGGCTGACTGCCTCCCAGTCCTTATGCTCTGTAGACCTTAATACGGAATAGACCCTGTAATATATCTTCTTTCCGTCCCTGTTTTCCTTGGAATCCCTGAATGTAAAGCTGGTACCGTCTGCGGGGGAGAAATCACTGAGGACCTCGTAGTCCTTGGTCTTTTTGGACGAACGCAGCACCCTGATACCTCTCACATAACCCATAGGTTCGGAAGTTTCCATGGTCATGGAAAGCTGTGCTCCCACATTGTAGGCGTTGTTAAATCTGCCGTCCATCACCACTACTTCCTTGGGACACGCATACTCAACCTGCTCGAAGGAATTACCTATGGCGTCATCGCCGCTGTTATTGCTGGTCTCATGCATGGTGGTGATCCTGATGGCCACAGGCTCGCCCATGGACACTCCTTCCACCTTAAAGTTCGTGGCGGTCTTTTTCAATGTCATTGTCTTTACAATGCTGGAATCCAGCAACGAAAGATCAGTAGTTCCTATGATATATTTAACCTGATATCCGGTAGCCTTCTCTATCTTGGGCCAGGTAAACTTAAGTGATATATTTGTTGTAGCCTTGTATCCGGACTGTTCTACCTCGGCATCCGGAGCAGCGATCCTGGTCTTTGCAGCCACGTAAGCCCTGTTCTTGCCTGAATTGTGCTCCTTCTTCTTATACATGGGTTCCACATAGAAGGCATAATATCTGAGGTTGGTAAGCTTGGTGACTATGTATTCACAGATCCCGTCCTTATCCGGAGTAACGGTGACGGTCAGTTCCTTGTCCCAGCCGCCGGGCTGTCCCCAGGTACTCTTGTCCGCAAACTGGGACTCCGTGATCTCACGGTAATGTATCCTGTAACCTGTAGCTCCGTCTACCTCTTCCCATCTGAGGGTAGCGGTAGTCATGTCGGTTCCCTTTATCCTGACGCCGAAGATATCATTGAGCTCGGTCCTTGCAGCTCCCACCTCGCTCATGCTTCCGACTACCTTGTTCTTGACAACGGCGATCTTGATCTCATAGTCGACCATGGGGATCAGCTCATCCAGCTCATAGCCTACATAATAATCGTTCTCTGTCACGTCATACCAGCCTGCCGTGGTGCCAAGTCCCGCTTCCTTTGCCTCCTCTGCAGTCATCTCGACCTTCTTTATCCTGCTTTCCTTTACGGAATCAAGCTTCTGGCTGGAGGCCTTTATCTTGGCATAGGGCTTGAACTTGCTGCCGTTCTTGGACATATAGATCTGATAATAATCATTTGAATTGATGAGCTGGTTACCGTCCTTGTCGGTGGACTGCTCCATATCCTCCCATATCGCATATATCTTTGTGCCGCTGTTAGCCGATACGGACTTGAGCTTGGGAGCCCTGGTGGTAACCCTTCCCGAGCCTACGGTGGAGTACTCGGACCAGACGGTATTGCCGTCAGCCAGCCTGAACACCGTCTTCAGCTTATAATAATAGTATTTAACGGAAAGCATATTCTCGGAATCGGTAATATATACGCGGTCCACCAATGCGCCCGTAACCGATCTGATCTTTCCTCCGGAAGAATAAGGTCCTATTTTAAGGTCGTCAGGTATATTATCCAGGCTGTCGGCGCTGACCGTCTTCATCAGGTCAGGCTCCTTTGTGGATTTGATGGTGGATCTGTAAAGCTCGTATCCGGAAGCGCCTCTGATCCTGGTGAATCTCACATCGAGTCCGATCAGATCATTATCCGTGATGGTCCTCTCCACATCCGTGATGATGGGAGTGGCAACCGCATATGCGGGATTTCCCGAACCGGACTGGCCATACTCGTCCACGCCGCAGGCAACGATCATATATGCCAAAGTGGGTACATTTTCAACAGATGCCGTGTCAAAGCTGTCTATAAAGCTTTTCTTCTTACCCACGTCTATTCCGCTTCCAAGATCAACGGTACCGTCGGCTCTCATCCTGTAAACCCTGTAGCCGCCCGCCTTCTTTACGCTCTTCCATGTGACCTTCACCTGGTTCTTCTTTGTAAGAACAGCCTTGGCATTTGCGGGAGCCGGATAATTGTTGGTGGGCTCATAGCCTACCGAACCGCGGGAAACCGAATTGTTGGAAATGCCGCGGTCAGACTTCCTTGCATTTTTATCCGTCGAACGGTTCTCCTCATCAGCCACTGCCTCATCCTGTGCCTGAGGGGCTGACTCTTCCGCGATCTCATCCTCTTCGACCGCTGCCAGTTCTACAGCTTCCTCTTCAAAGGAGTTTTCCATCTGTGAATCTTTATCATCAAAGAAGGAGTCTGCCTGCGTTTCGCCTTCAAAAGTATCTTCGGCAGACGTTTCCCCGTTCACCTCTTCATCCTTGCCTTCTGAAGAGGTATCCACATAGGAGTCCTCAGATGCTTCATCAGCCTGCGTCCCTTCCGATTCGAACACTACAGACTCTTCTGAAGACATGATCTCCTCTGCTCCGAAAGCCGTCACCAGATTTGTCGACAGAACCATGGATGCGCACAAAATACCGGCCAGCACTCTTCTGGTTCCCGTTCCAAAATGCGTTAACTTAACCATTTCTTCCTCCTGAAATATCCATTTATGGTAACCAATTATCGGTAACTATTTATGTAACCTACACAATCTTTAACATTTTATCACGAATTCTAAATATTGTATAGTACTTTTTTTATGACACAAAATAAGTGCCACTGCATATTATACGCAATGGCACCCTTATCTTTTTGGCAAAATATTGGAAATTATGTCAACCACCATATCTTCCGGTCACATTTACTGTCCTACCACATATCGGACAGCCCGGCCGACATGGATCTCAGGAGCAGTTGACACTGACAGCCGAAAGCTGATCTGTTTTACCCACCGATCTCAGGTATTCCTCATACACCGCAGTAATCTCCGGCTTGGAGAACTGGGGAAAACTCCTGATAAGTGTCGAAAGACTCATCCCAACCCGTGCATATGCATCAACTACTGCTTTATCCTTGTCAGACATAAACCCTCCTCTTTTGATAAAAAACAAACCTGCTGTTACCCTTTGTTCTTTGGCATGGATTCCGTCTCGTCAAAGAAACAAGTTGACATAAACTATAGCACATGTTGTTGCCGGTTTTCAAGTCCCCTACCATATATTGTTTTATTTTTGTGAAAAATGACAAATCTCATTTTTTTATTGACATAGTCCACTTTGGCATATATAATATTAAAGATTGTTCTCAAAACACTTGTTCCGACACTTCGGAGCGTGTATAAAGAGCAGGTACGTGTCCATAGCTCAGCTGGATAGAGCAACGGCCTTCTAAGCCGTGGGTCGGGGGT
>JAEEZH010000232.1 GCA_016288495.1 Lachnospiraceae bacterium | reverse complement strand
CGCTCTCATAGGACTCGCTTTCACTAAGTGTGTTCGGCTTTCGGTGCTCTTCGTCGGGACAAAAGCTGCCTCAAGCTCGATCAACCGAACACCTCGCCAAGTATCAAGTCAGCGAAATCATTCTTTATGATCATAAATTGATCATAATATTGGCTTGAATGATATTCATGTTAATTCGCCAGCGAAAGCAGGCTTTGCGATCAAGAGTGAGCGTATTGAAATAGGCCGGTACTTAGCAAAAACGAACGAAGTGAAGTTTGAGCTTAGTACCGTTGCCGTTCCGGCGGGGGGCCACAACGACAGACTACAGGCGGCAATTATTCGTTGGGGGGCCGCCGGAATTTTGCCGGCGAGAGCCGGTAGCTCACGATGATCGGAAGGATGCTGCAGCGAATCTGTTAATTTCAGCTATCAGAGTCGGGATGAAAGTGCCGAAAGCGACTATTGATCTTTACTCCGACAACTCAGTCCATTGATCCATGAGCTCCTCGAGACGGGTTTCAAGAGATGAAAGAGAAGAGGAGAGTTCATTTAATTTAACAAAATCCGAAGCCAAAGACGGATCCGACATCTGCTCCCTGATAAGAGCAATGTCGCTTTCCGTCTTTTCGATTTCCTCTTCACATTTTTTGATCTGATTCTCCCTCTTCCTCACCGCATTCTTAAGCGCCTTCTGCGCCTCATAATCAAGAGCCGCACCGGATGCGGCAGAAGACTCGTCAGAAGAGGTCCGGGAAGACTGCAGGGCGATGGACGCCGATGCATTTGAAGTATCCGAAGCCGCGGTCTGTTCGCCGAGAGCCCGGATCAGGTCATCCCTTTTCTCAAGGAAATAATCATAATCCCCATCACAGCTTAAAAGACGGCCCTCGTACAACTCCTTCACACAGGTACAGGTCTTGTTGATAAAGTATCTGTCGTGGCTGACATACAGGACAGTACCGCTGTAATTGTTGAGGGCATTCTCCAGTATCTCGCGGCTGACTATGTCCAGATGGTTGGTAGGCTCATCCAGTATCAGAAAATTGGCGTTTGAAAGCATGAGCTTTGCCAGGGAAAGACGGCCTCTTTCCCCGCCGGACAGATCCTTTACCTGCTTGAACACATCGTCGCCTGTAAACAAGAAAGCGGCCAGGGTATTCCTGACCCTGGTGTTATCCAGGTCGGGGTAATCGTCCTGGATCTCCTCAAAGAGAGTCTTATCGTCTGTCAGGAGCTGCTGTTCCTGGTCGTAGTATCCGATATGGACCTTTGCCCCCAGAGTGATGCTGCCCCTGTCTGCAGTCACCATATCGTTGATAATCTTCAGGATGGTGGTCTTGCCTGTGCCGTTGGGACCGGTTATGGCCACTCTGGAGCCCCTTTGCAGATTCAGGCAAAGATCTTCGAACAAAACCCTGTCGCCGAAAGACTTTTTGAGATCCGTCACCGTGAGTACATCCCTTCCCGACTCAATGGAAGGCTCGATCTTTATCTTCATGGCGTCGTTGAGTTCAACGGGCTTTGAGATGATCTCCATCTTTTCCAGAAGTTTTTCCCTGCTCTCAGCCCTTTTTATGGATTTTTCACGGTTAAAGGAGCGCAGCTTTTCTATGACTGCGTTCTGATGTGAGATCTCCTTTTGCTGCTTGTTGTAAAGATTGATCTCCTCGATGCGCCTGGCTGCGGATTTTTCCGCATAGGCGGTATAATTTCCCTTGTATACGCTTCCGGTGCCGTTCCTTAATTCGATGATCTTGTTCACGGTACGGTCCAGAAAATACCTGTCGTGGGCCACGATGAGAACGGCCCCGGGATAGTTTCTGATATAGTTTTCAAGCCAGGTCACCGCCTGAATGTCCAGATGGTTGGTGGGCTCGTCCAGGATTATAAGGTCCGGCTTTTTTAAAAGCAGGCGGGACAGGGCGACCCTGGTCTTTTCGCCGCCGGAGAGAGTGCGTATCTCTTTGCCGAAATCAGCCTCACTAAAGCCCAGGCCCTTTAAAACGCCGGTGACCATGGAGTTGACCGCATAGCCGTTTTCTTTTTCATATTCATGGTGAAGCCGGTCATATTCATTCATCATGGAATCAAGCTGTGAGCCTTCGGCTTCCCTCATCTGTTTTTCCAGGATGCGCATGCGCTCGTAGAGTGCATTCACCTCGTCCATGACGCTCATGACCTCATCAAAAACAGTGTTTGACGAATCGGACAGATCACTTTGCTGCTGGGCAAGATAGCCAAAGCTCACATCCTTCCGGAAGATGGCTTCCCCTTCGTCCGCCTCCAGACCGGAGGTGATTATCTTAAGCAAAGTACTCTTGCCGGCACCGTTAATACCAACGATGGCGGCTTTTTCACCTTTATCAAGGAAAAAGGAGACCTTATCGAGGATTTTATCGTCATTAAAGCTTTTTGAAATGTTTGATACCTGTAAAAGCATGTCTGAACCCTTCAATTCTTTGACACAGTCAAAGGTAAATGGTATAATATATCGGATTGTTTCGTGGTTTGTGATTGAAAACGTGTTTTTCAGTATATCACATTATTTGTTTGGGATGCAATTATCAGGGCATCGGATCTGGAGAAAAAAGTGCAGACAGCTGTAAGCTGCGGAGGAGTGGTCATCTACAAAGGCAAGGCGCTGCTCCTCTACAAAAATATCAAAAACAAATACGAAGGCTGGGTCTTGCCCAAGGGTACGGTGGAAGAAGGCGAAGATTATAAAGAAACCGCTCTTCGTGAAGTGAAGGAAGAGACTGACGTATCCGCTCATATCATCAAGTTTCTTGATGTCAGCCATTACAGTTTCATGGTAGGTGAGGAAACGGTGGAAAAGGATGTCCACTGGTATCTCATGTCGGCCTCAGATTACCATACCGTGCCTCAAAAAGAAGAATTTTTTTACGATTCCGGTTTTTATAAATTTCATGAGGCTTATCATCTGCTGAAATTTTCCAACGAAAAATTCATACTCGAGAGGGCATACATGGAATACCAGTATCTTAAGAAGGCCAATCTGTGGGACAACAGCAAATATTACAGGACGGGCTATGAACAAGGCAGTAATTGACGGATATATCTTGCTGAAGGTTTGTTATGAAAAAATTTCGTGATCCTGTTTTATTTTTTATATTTCTGATCCTGCTGATCATAGTCACTTCCAATCTGAATGATCTTTGGATGGGTCCCAAATATGAGTTTACCACTGCGGCCGGGGCCTTTTTCGGGCATGACGGCCGTGTGATCGTCACCGATAACGGTAAGACCGCACTGAGCGTGGTGGAAAGCGACAATAAATTGTCTCGGCTTTTGCACGGCGGCACTCCGAATAAGTTTTATTATGCCCAGGGCGCTGCGGAAGGCGATGACGGCACTCTTTATATAGCGGACCAGGCTTATATCACAGGAGATGACGATAAGACTTATGAAGAATACCGGGTGGTGAGATACCGTTCCGGTAAATACCAGGTGATATATTCCACCGGGGATAATATCATCCGTGAGGTCAGGTTCTATAAGGGGAGCCTGTATGTATTAAGGGATGACGAGACCGGGATCGCCCTTTACCGGATTGACGGTGATAATGAAGCGCAGCTCGTCAGGCGGACTTATATCGGAGATGTGCTCAGCGATGCATCCTGCGATCTGGAGACAGGGGCCTTTGTGGTGAGTACAAAGCGCGGCGCTGTCAGGATGCTTACGGACGGCCAGGAAAGCTGGACCACGCTCAAGCATGATGAGAAGCATCTGATGCCCATGTCGATATCGGCCATGGGAGGGAAGGTCTGGTTTTCGGAGATCTACTCAGGCAAGGTATGCTTCTTTAATGAAGATAACATGGATGAGGTCAAAACCGTATACCTGGAGAATGACCTGAAGATATCCGATCTTTCCGCCTCCCTGGACGGAACAAAGGCTCTCGGAGTGGACTATCTGAGTTATTATACCTTCTCCATAAGGGATGACGGTTCGTTTAATACGGATTACACGGAGCCTTTCGAATACTCCGCATTTTACAGGACGGTGCTCCTGTGGCTGGCGGTTTTGCTGTGCGTGATCATAGCACTTTGGCTGCTGAGATTTTTGCCGGGAGCTTTAATGGGGCTTTTGCACAACGAATCAGCTCTCAGAATGTCTGCAGTGGTGGTGGCTGTAGTCACCGTATCCTGTTTTTTGGCCTGGTCTTTGATCTACGAAGAGCACCAGAAAGAAGATGAAAGCGATGTGAGCAGCATGAAGCTGTTCGCCGATCTGGCGGTCAACAATATCGACGTCGACCTTATAAAAAATATCGACAGTGAGGCTTCTTACGGCGGATCATCCTATGTTCAGCTCCGTTCCATGCTGGATCTTCTGATGGCCGAAGCTTTTGACCAGGGCAAGGACTATTATTATGTGCTTTACGGCGTGGATAACGGCCGGGCCTGTTATCTGATGAATTATTACGATACCATCATGTGTACCGAGCCCTTCGGCAAGATAGACAGCTCATATTATCTGGATGTATATGAGACCGGCAAGTCCTATGCGCTTAAGAGCCGTGACGCCGACGGTCTGTGGCTTTATGTGATCACTCCCATATTCGATGAGCAGGGCGAATTTGCCGCCATACTGGAGATCGGTATGGATCTGTCTTTCAGGACCAGTGAGAGAAGAGCGCAGACCAGGGATATAATCATAAATGTGTTCTGTTCATCCGCGGTGATGATGATGCTCATCATAGAGGCTCTTTTCTTTATGACCTTTGTGGAGAAAAGGCGTGATTATATCAAATCTCCCGGAAAAAATCAGGATGTGACCCGGAGGGTTCCTCTTAGGACCATCATTTTGCTCACATATATGGCGGCGACTATACAGGATGCTTTTATCACAGTGCTTTCTTCCAAGCTGTATCCCGGCAATCTGCCCATATCCGACGAGATGGCATCCGGACTTCCGCTGAGCGCCAACCTTCTGATGATGGCTCTTGCAGGTCTGTTCACAGCGCATCTGACGGAAAAGCTCGGCAGCCGGATGATACTCTTTCTCGGTATCTTTGTGGAGCTGAGCGGATTTGTGGTATGTGCGGTCACAGGTACATATTACGGCCTGCTCATCGGTAATGTACTGGTGGGTACCGGACTTGGCATCATCAATGTCACCTGTAACACCCTTGCGGCGATGGGGGATACCATGGAAGAAACGGCGCAGGCTTTCGCCGATGTCATGGCCGGCATCTTATCCGGACTTACCATCGGAGCCGGCGTTGCTTCGCTGCTTTATCCACTGGGCGGCAGCAGACTGTCTTACACCGTAGCAGCCTGCTTCATGATCCCGGCTATATTCATAGTTCGTTCCGTAATGGATATGGTCACGGAAAGCCTGATAGACAAGAATACATACAGCGAAAAAGCAGAGGCAAAGGAGAGTACCATCAGCTTTGGCAGGTTTTTCTTTAACATAAGAGTGCTGGGATTTTTCCTGCTCATTCTGGTACCGTTTATGACTTCCATATCCTACAGGGAATACTTTTTCCCCATGTTTGCATCCGAGAACGCTCTTGCGGAGGAACGCATAGGTCAGATTTATCTGCTCTGTGGCCTTTTGGTGATATACGTGGGACCCCATATTTCCTCCTGGGTAATAAAGCATATGGGTACCTTCTGGAGCATTATATTTGCCAGCATATTGATGGCAGGCAATATGCTTTTGTTTGTGATAAAGCCCGGGATGCTGACGGTGCTTGCAGGCGTTGTGATACTTTCCGTCATCACTTCCTTTGCCTACACCTGCCAGTATACATATTTTGAACAGCTCCCTGACAGCATCATGTACGGCGACGGTAAATCCATGGGGGTTTATTCGGTTTTCGAAAACGCGGGACAGACCATCGGCCCCATGGTATACGGTGCTCTGATAGCCATGGGCTATCGCAACGGTATAGGAGTATTCTGTGCCGTACTGTTTGTCTTTACATTGTTATACGTCCTTCTCATGGGACGGCAGAAAAAGATTTTCAGATAAAGTCATGACTGAGTATTATGAATTGACGGCTTCGGATCTGCCGGAGCTGGTGGAATACTACGAAAGATTCCTTAACAGCGGGGATTTCGTGAAAAACAATATCACAGCCGCATATGAAAGCGGGGGCTATTTCGGAATAAAGGCTGTGGCAGACGGAGTGAGCATAGGTTATTTTACCGTTATGAAAGAATTTGCCCTCACATATCCGCATCCCGATATCGAAAGCCTCCTCACACCGATACTTAAGGGCAGAAGGTTTGTGACAGTGGATTCACTGATGGTGTTGCCCGAATATCGGGAAGAAGGCATAGCGCATGAGCTTTGCAAAAAGGTAACACAACAGCTTAAGGAACGGGATATTGAGATGTTGGCTGTGGAGATATGGGTATTCCCCGACGGATCATCTCCGGCCCGGGTGATATATGAGCAAATGGGCCGCAGCATATTTAAAAAGGAGGTACCCATGTTTTATGAGGGCGCTTCAAAATATGGCATAGTCTGTCCCATCTGCGGGAAGGACTGCAAATGCGGAGCCTGTATCGAGGTTATTGAATTATAAGGAGGGGTGATATATGAACAATAATAAAAAGATCTGCGGACTGGACAAAAAGATCATAACTGCTCTTTTGGTACTGATGATGCTCATGACCGTTGCCATAGTGCTCATCAGTTCTTCCTCGATGCAGACCATCTATTATAAACAGTATACCGTCAAGGCACAGGATCTGGTTCGGATGCTTGCCCATGAGATGGACGGAGACTGGCTGGAAAGCTATGCCGATAACGGTTTTGTGCAGGATGAGACCTTCCATACATACAAAGCCCTTCTCGATCG
>JAEEZH010000231.1 GCA_016288495.1 Lachnospiraceae bacterium | reverse complement strand
AGATCCGCGACAAGAGAAGACCTGAGCCTTACAAGGGTAAGGGTATCAAGTATGTGGATGAGACGATCCGTCGTAAAGTCGGCAAGACCGGTAAGAAGTAAAGATAGGAGGATGTGAACATGGTCAGCAAGAAATCAAGAACCGAAGTTCGTAGAAAAAAGCATATGAAAGTGCGTAATCGTCTGAGCGGCACAGCCACAAAGCCCCGTCTTTGCGTATTCCGTTCCAATATGCACATGTATGCTCAGATCATAGATGACGAAGCAGGCAACACCCTTGTTGCAGCTTCTACTGTAGAGAAGAGCGTAAGCTCCGAGCTTTCAAAGACAAATGATGTGAAGGCAGCCGAGTATCTCGGAAGCGTCATCGGCAAGAGAGCCGTTGAAAAAGGCATCAAGACAGTTGTCTTTGACAGAGGAGGCTATATCTACCACGGAAAGATTAAGGCACTCGCAGACGCAGCCAGAGAAGCAGGCCTTGAGTTTTAAGGGAAAGGAGAAACCATGAAATATATCGATAGAAACAGCATCGATCTGGAGACTCTTGAAGAAAAGGTGGTTACCATCAAGAGAGTTACAAAGGTCGTAAAGGGTGGTCGTAATATGCGTTTCACCGCTCTGGTCGTAGTAGGTGATGGCAACGGACATGTAGGCGTAGGTCTCGGAAAGGCTACTGAAGTTCCCGAGGCTATCCGTAAGGGCAAGGAGGATGCCATAAAGCATCTTATCTTCGTTCCCAGGGATGATAACAATTCTATTACTCATGACTTCATCGGTAAGTTCGGCGGCGCTCAGGTTCTGGTAAAGAGAGCTCCAGGCGGTACCGGAGTTATCGCAGGTGGTCCTGCACGTAATGTCTGCGAGCTTGCAGGCATCAAGAACATACGTACCAAGTCGCTGGGTTCAAACAATAAGCAGAATGTAGTACTTGCAACCATCAATGCTCTTTCTCAGCTTAAGACCCCCGAGGAGGTAGCTGCTAATCGCGGAAAGTCCGTAGAGGAGGTAACAAATGGCTAATTTAAAGGTGACGCTTGTAAAGTCCCCTATAGGCGCTATACCCAAGCACAGGGCTACGGTAGAGGCTCTTGGACTTAAGAAGCTTAATAAGACGGTAGAGCTTCCTGATAACGCTGCCACAAGAGGCATGATCGATCAGGTAAAGCATCTGGTTAAAGTAGAAGAAGCATAAGCAAGGGAGGTTTGGAATGGATTTATCAAACTTAAGCCCTGCCGAGGGCTCAAAGCAGAGCAATAATTTCAGGCGCGGACGCGGTCACGGTTCAGGAAACGGAAAGACCGCAGGTAAGGGACATAAGGGTCAGAAGGCACGTTCAGGAGCACCCAGGATCGGATTCGAAGGTGGTCAGATGCCACTGTATCGTCGTATCCCCAAGAGAGGTTTCCAGAATTATAACCACAAGAACATCGTGGGTATAAATGTGAGCGCTCTCGAAGTATTTAACGATGGAGATGAGGTTACCGTAGAGAAGCTTTTGGAGACCGGCCTTGTAAGAAAGGTAGAGGACGGAGTAAAGATACTCGGTCATGGTGAGATCAGCAAGAAGCTTACGGTTAAGGTAAATGCGTTCAGCGAGACCGCCAAGGCAAAGATCGAAGCGGCCGGCGGGAAAGCTGAGGTGATCTGATGTTTGAAACCCTCCGCAATGTATTCAAGATAAAAGATATCAGAAACAGGCTGTTCTTTACCATGGTCATGCTTGTTGTGATAAGACTTGGATGCCAGTTGCCGGTTCCCGGAGTAAATGCCGAGCTGTTTAAGCAGTGGTTCGAAGATATCACTAAAATGGCGGAAGGATCCTTTGATTTCTTTAATGCATTTACCGGTGGTTCGTTCGAAAGGATGTCGATCTTCGCATTGAACATCACACCTTATATCACATCATCCATCATCGTACAGTTGATGACCATAGCTATTCCCAAGCTGGAAGAGATGCATAAGGATGGTGAGGATGGACGTAAGAAACTGGCAGCCATCACCAGATATCTGACAGTTGCACTTTCACTTATTGAGTCCACTGCAATGGCTATAGGCTTTGACAGACAGGGCGTGCTCAATGAAGGCGACAACAAGGTTTTAACTATCATCACCATGGTAGTTGCTCTTACAGCAGGTTCTGCTTTCCTCATGTGGATAGGCGAGCAGATCACTGAGTACGGTGTAGGAAACGGAATAAGTATCGTACTGACGATAAACATTATCTCACGTATCCCCACCGATCTGGGTTCTCTGTATGAGATGTTTGTAAAGAGCGCATCAACAGTGGCATATGCTGTTCTTGCAGCAGTGATAATAATCGCGATCATCCTGCTCACTGTCATACTGACGATCCTTCTGTGTGATGCAGAGCGCAGGATCCCGGTTCAGTATTCAAAGAAGATGCAGGGCCGCAAGATGGTAGGCGGACAGTCCACCTACATACCGCTTAAGGTAAACACCGCAGGCGTTATCCCGATCATTTTTGCATCATCGCTCATGCAGTTCCCCGTGGTTATCTGCCAGCTGCTTAATGTAAACGGCGGTACCAGCATCTGGGGAAAGATCCTTAAGGCACTGAGCTCATCCAACTGGTGCAGAAGAGATGATCCGGTATCATCCATAGGACTTCTGGTTTACATCCTTCTGGTTGTATTCTTCGCTTACTTCTATACATCGATCACCTTCAATCCTTTGGAGGTTGCCGATAACCTGAAGAGAGGCGGCGGTATGATCCCCGGAAGAAGACCCGGAAAGCCCACTTCGGATTATCTGACAGAGATCCTGAATGCGATCATCTTTATCGGAGCAGTAGGTCTGGTGATAGTAGCCGTGATACCGATCTTCTTCAACGGTATGTTCGGCGCCAGCGTAACCTTCGGTGGTACATCTCTGATAATCATCGTGGGAGTTATCCTGGAGACCATCAAGCAGATTGAGTCTCAGATGGTAGTTCGTTACTACAAAGGATTTTTGAATTCATAATTTTAATGATACCCCTTATCCGCTATGGAAGTTTGCGGGTAAGGGGTTGTTGCGTGTGGAATTAGGATAGCGTAAATTTTATTAAAAAGATCCTTCGGCAAAAAGCCTCAGGATGACAGCAAGATTGTCATTCTGAGCGAAGCGACGCATATCACATTACGAAGTGATGTGATGCCGCCCCGGCGAGGGGTTGCGAAGCAACAGGAAGAATCTTGAAAGAGTAAGAGTATGTGTAGTAATACAGTATAGGATGAAAAGAAATCAGAAATGGAGTAATTTATGAAGATAATCATGCTCGGAGCCCCCGGAGCGGGCAAAGGTACACAGGCAAAAATGATCGCGGAGAAATATTCCGTACCTCATGTATCCACCGGAGATATATTCCGTGCCAATATCAAAAACGGCACTGAGCTGGGTAAGCAGGCAAAGGAATACATGGACAAAGGACAGCTGGTTCCCGATGAGCTCACCGTAAAGATCCTTCTGGACAGAGTGGCTCAGGACGACTGTAAAAACGGTTATGTCCTGGATGGCTTTCCCCGCACCATTCCCCAGGCAGAGGTTCTGGATGAGGCTCTTACAAAGCTTTCGGAGTCCATCGACTATGCCATAAACGTGGATGTTCCCGATGAGAATATCGTGGGCAGGATGGGTGGAAGGCGCGCCTGTGTAAAGTGTGGTGCCACCTATCATGTGAAGTATAATCCTCCCAAGGAAGAAGGCGTATGCGATGCCTGCGGCGATAAGCTGATCCTTAGGGATGATGATGCTCCTGAGACTGTACAGAAGCGTCTTGATGTGTACCATGAGCAGACCCAGCCCCTTATTGATTATTATGACAAGAAGGGTGTGTTAAAGACTGTAGACGGTACTGTCGATATGAAGGATGTCTTTGCAGCTATCTGTGGTATCCTGGGTTAAGCCATGCAGATAATCATAAAAGAGCCCCATGAGATAGAGCTCATGAGGGAAGCCGGAAAAAGACTGGCACACGTACACAATGAACTGGCAGTCATCGTTAAAGCCGGAATGTGTACAAAGGAAATCGATGAAGCCGGTGAAAAACTGATACGTCAGGCCGGTTGTGAGCCTTCATTTTTGGGCTACGAAGGATATCCAGCATCCATATGTGTATCGGTCAATGAAGAGGTGGTCCACGGGATCCCCTGTGAAGAGCGTTACATAGAGGATGGAGATATAGTGAGTCTGGATGCCGGGGTGATATGGAAGGGGTATCAGTCCGATGCCGCCAGGACCCATATCATAGGTCAGGTTCCCGAGCGCGTGAAACAGCTCGTGGAAGTGACTGAGCAGAGCTTTTTTGAAGGGATAAAAAAGGCTGTAGCCGGAAATCATCTTCATGATATCTCAAATGCCATAGACGCCTATATCAAGCCTTACGGTTTTGGGATAGTAAGACAGCTGACCGGTCATGGTATCGGAAAAGACATGCACGAAGCGCCGGAGATCCCGAATTACAGGAAGCTTAAGAGGGGGCCGCTTCTTAAGGCGGGCATGACCCTTGCCATAGAGCCTATGGTAAACTTAGGCACCTGGAAGGTGGGTATTCTGGATGACGACTGGACCATCGTTACTTTGGATCAGAAGGTGTCATCACATTATGAGAATACCATACTGATCACCGACGGCGAACCTGAGATCCTGTCGCTGTGATCGACGAATCGTTTTGTGATGCCGCCCTTTTGGTGTCATAAGGAATCCACCACTACGTGGGTCTACGCTCCGCTTCGGTCCGCGCTAATCAAACGTCCCCCGGACGTTTAGCGCCCCTTATGACGAATGACGAGGGGTTGCGAAGCAACAGGAAGAATCGTTCCGTTGTGTCATTCTGAGCGTAGCGAAGAATCTTGATAAAGTATAATATAGAAATACAGTAAATCCCAAGTATTATAGAGGAGGAAATATGTCGAAAGCCGATGTAATCGAAATCGAAGGAACCGTAGTTGAAAAGCTGCCCAACGCCATGTTCCAGGTAGAACTGGAAAACGGCCATAAGGTCCTGGCACATATAAGCGGCAAACTGCGTATGAATTTTATTCGTATCCTGCCCGGCGATAAGGTGACCATGGAAATGTCGCCCTATGATCTGTCCAAAGGCCGCATCATCTGGAGAGATAAGTAAAAGAATATTGTTGTCGTTGTGTAAAAAGCATTAGGATCGGTATCTTTCCGGTCCTTTTTGTGTATTGGTGCAGGAGGATCAACGATGGAGATCGCTTCATACGGTTCTATAGAGGACGGCGTCAAAGGATGCTTTGGGAAGGATGTTAAGATCACAGGCAGATCTTATGTAAGCGGCGGTGATATTAACGATGCTTTTTGCCTTAAGCTGAGTGACGGTACAGATGTATTTGTAAAATCAAATACCTTTGATAATTTCGGATTTTTCGTTTTGGAAGAAAAGGGGCTTAACGCGATCGCATCAACGGGAACGATAGGTACTCCCGGGCTGATCTGTAAAGGTGCTGACCGTTCCGGTGGCACAGCATTTCTTATGATGGAAATGATACCCCGTTGTCCCATGGTTAAGGGGTTCTTTTCCATATTCGGAAGGGAATTGGCGAAGCTGCATATGGCAGATACAAAAGAATATGTTCCCGGAGGAAATTTTGGCTTTTCATCGGATAATTATATAGGTGCATCAAAACAGATAAACACTCCTAAGGATACCTGGATGGATTTCTTCAGGGAATGCCGCCTCAAACCGCAGTTTGAGAGGGCAGGAAGATACTTTGAAAACAGTCATATAAGATTGGTAAATGCTCTTCTTGATAAGCTGGATAAAATACTGGTCGAAACTGAATTCCCCTCTTTGCTGCATAGGGATCTGTGGTCGGGTAATTTTATAACCGGCAAGGACGGTAAGGCGTGGCTCATCGATCCGGCGGTATATGTAGGACATGCGGAAGCCGATCTGGCCATGACGGAGCTGTTTGGCCGCCTGCCTGAAGAGTTTTACAAAGAATACATGTCGGTGTACCCGATACAGCCCGGGTACAGGGACAGAAAGGATCTGTATAATCTGTATCATCTTCTTAACCACCTTAATCTGTTCGGCAGCTCGTATCTGCCGTCGGTCCTTGGTATAGTTAAGAGGTATAGTTAGTTAGAGGAGAAGCTATGAACAGATTTATAAAGACATTAAGCATAATAGCAGCCATGGCAGTCTGTGTCGTATCATTGACGGGCTGCGGAGAAATGGGAACGAAGCATAAGATAGGAAAAGAGGCCAGATATTATATCGCGAACAAGTATGGCTTCAGACCCGGCACAACGGATGTGGAGCTTCAAAAGGTGGGAGAACTGGAGGGAGTCTGGCACAAAAATGATGGCGGTATCGCTACCATGGAATATAACGGATATACGTTCAAGGTATATGTGAGTCTTGTGGATCCCGGAACCAGATATGATGATTACCTTCGTCCGGATGTTGAAGAATATCTGTCCGATTATTTTGCTGATGCACTTGACTGTGAAGATATTCATGTGTGGGCTACATACGGAGTTCCGGCATGTATGGTGCCGGGTGATGTGAAGACTGTCGAAGATGTGTTTGCCAAGTGCGACAACATACAGATATACGTAAGCACCTTCGGCCTTGACAGAGATATTGCTAAAAATCCGGATGTCACCGGACTAGGGGAAAACACACGGATCAGTGTCATCGACTGGACCTTGGAGGATTGTCTTAATGATGAGGATCTGATGAGAGAAACCGTGGTCGGCCTGGAAACCGACAGTTACACCGATGGATTCAGTAAAGTCAGCTCATATTATCGGTACAGCAAAGGTGAAGTAAGCGCATTGGAAAAATGAAACAAAGCATGACTTAGCCGTACGGCACATATTATACTGTTTTTGTAAAAATTGTGCGTACGGCTTATTTTTTGCCATAGATGCAATTTTTGTTAGTACGGCTAAAAAAGGTGATAATGATGAAGATCAGTGATGCTAAGGAATTTGGCGATGCTATAAGAAAGAGAAGGAAGGAGCTTGGCAAGTCAATCTACCTTGCCAACATGCTGGGGCTTGATCTGACCATAAAAGCGAGGGGATGATGAGAGTTAAGATTCTAAAGGCATATGTATTTTTTACAGCGCTGATAATGCCGCTTATGGTCATAAAGACTACATATATGAGCAGGCTGTATACCTATGCTTTTGCATCGCCTTATGAATATGCGGTAGATCATTATCTGGTTTTCCGTACGATTTTCTTCGTTGTGTTTTCGGCTATTATCGCTGTGGTTTTGCTGACGGATAAAAAGGGAAGGATCGGCATTGTTCCGGTCCTTTTTGTGTGCCTTCTTCTCCTTTCCACAGCCTTGTCAAAGGATCGCCTTTTGTCCGTCGCAGGCTGTGATGAACAGTTTGAAGGGATATTTGTGTTGCTCGCTTATGCAGTTGCATTTTATGCTTCAAAAAACCTGGCGGGATATGAAGGCAGCAGTGTTTTTATCAGGAGGATGCTTTGCCTTTCTTTGTTGCTGAATTCATTGATCTGTATTTTCCAGGGCGCGGTCATGTCCGTAAAAGCTTACGGAACTTTGTATAATCCGAATTATGCAGGTTTTTTTCTGGCAGTGCTTATTCCTGAGGTTCTGTGGTCACTTATAGCACATCGATCTGTTATTTCAAAGCAGTCCACTGTATCGGAACGACCGGAGAAAAAGGGGTTTATAGTTGTAATAGATTCTGTTTTTTTTCGAGCGGTGGTTCTTATTTTTGCCGTGATCGCGTTGTGTATGACCGGTGCCAGGACTGCCATGGCGGCAGCATTTATATCAGCCGCCATCATGATCTTTTACCGGTTTTTCCCGAATAGAAAAAGCATGTTCATTCCCTGCAGTGTTGTGATGGTCATATTGATGATCTTCCTGACCGCAAAATTTGTGGGCGCAGGGGCAAAACCGCATATTACAAGGATCAGGGATGTGGCGATACTGGAGGATGGAATAGGTTTTGACATGGCAGACGATGAGCTTACGGTCGCCTTTGATATGCCGGACGAAGATCATTACTATTTCATGGTGAAGAATGCATCCGGTGAAGACCTTCCCTATGCTGAAAACAGGGAAGGTACCATGTATGAGATCAAAGATGATAGATATGAGGATTTTTCCTTTACCATAGTGGACTATGGGTCATTTAAGGGTTTTCTGGTTTATACAGACGGACGCACCTGGTATTTTTACAGGGACAGTCAGGGGGAATATTTTTATCTGAACGGATATACAAGACCTGAAAAATTTGTCAGGGCTCCTTTTGCCGGGTTTGAAGGAAATGAGAGCTTTGCCAGCAACCGTGGCTATATCTGGTCCAGGACGTTAGGTTTGTATTCAAAAAAAGAAGGGCCATCCTCAGCAGGAATAAAGGAAATCATGACAGGCTCCGGTCCCGATACCTTTTCCACAGTCTTTTTGCAAAACGATGTAAACAAATATCTGCTGACGGATATACCCTATAAGATGATAATAACAAGGCCACACAGTATATATCTGCAGACCGTCGTGCAGCTGGGACTGCCGATACTGCTTTTGCTGGTATGGTTTGGGATAGCTTTGTTTTCAGTCAGTGTAAAACGGGGTGATACTGTGACGGCGCTCACGCTTTTTGTCTTATTCTTCTGTGGGGTGTTTTATGATTCGACGCCTATAGTCATGCCTGTGTTTTTGCTTATAGCCGGAATGGGCGCAGGGAAAGAATGCATTGAAGATAAGGATGAATAGTAGTAGAATTATAGACGGTGTTGTATTCGTATTTTTTGGGAAAGGGACGTTAAAATGAAAAAGGATTTGTTTAAGCAATTGAGGATCGGCATCTGTATGTCGCTGGCAACGGCTATGGTGATCACATCACCGTTGGTATCTGTGGTGCCGGCTGCCGTGGGTAGTGCTGTGGTAGAGAAAAATACCGATGTCTTGAAGGAGGAGTGTCCGGCTGAGGATCATTCTGCGAAGGCTCGGTTGTCCAAAGAACAGACCTTTGATACAGAGGACACGGATCCTTCTGAGGAACAGTCGATTCCGACTTTTGTATATTATAAAAATACAACAGATTTTGTTACTGTAAGTGCGTGTATAGTATCTTCCGGTTCTTATGTGGAGCTTGAGGATGAAGAGAATAAAGTGGATGGTTCAAAACCCTTGAAGGTATCTGTAGATGGAGAACTGGATGAAGACGAAGCGATCAAACTGATCGTTATGGATGATGAATTCCATGAAGACATGGATGATGATCATATAGACGATGAGAATTATAAATGGTATGACCCACGCAGTACCGAAGGATATTTTGATGAGTGGGAAAGTGGGCTTAGAGGAGGGTATGTCCGGGTTCTTTATGTATGGCCGGAGGACCTGGATGATGATGATCATGCAGATCTGTCGATCAGCCTGGATAACAGAGATTGTTGGGTCGCTGTCGATCTGGTTGAGACTCATGAGATCGATTTTGATCTGTCAGCTCTTGGAGATGATGCAGATGATATCGCCCTGTATATATCCGGATACTGTTATGATGAGGAACCGGTCGAATATACCGATGGCATACGATTTGTTGACGGTGAATGTATAAATATCTGTTATACCGGTGACGAGGAAGAGGAGACAGGAAAGGGATTTTTATTTGACTATAGCACGAAATCTCCTATGGGAGATGACGTGAAAGGCACAAAGCGTCTGTATCCGGATTATTCCAAATGGAGGGATATCGGAGAGGATGAGTGTCGCGCCACAGCCAGACTTTATGTGTTCGATTCGCTGTCGATAAAGGGAGTTATGGCACAGACTCATACAGTGACTTTTTCAAATGTACCTGCGAATACGAAAGTACATATAAAATTGTTAGGGATTGATGGTGTTGATGACGATGATCTGGAAGCAAAGGGAAACAGCCTGACATTGCTTCAGGGGCAGATGTTCCTTCCCCGTCTGCAGAATACAGCTGATGATGATCGTACCGATGGATACAGTTTTACCGACAGTTCGGGAAAGATCCGTGCGTATGCGTATTTTGATGATGATCCGGATCTGTACACATATTCAAGGTCAAACATGATCGAGGTGGGTACGGAGGATATCTCACTTTCGCTTAAGAAGGTAAATTATCACAAATTTACATATAAGGATATGTGTCTGGAAAAAGTGGATTCGCTGGGAATGACCATGGATTATGGACCCTATGATGAAGGTTGCGGAATAGATTATGGCAGCGGAGAGTATCATTTAAAGAACGGGAAGACCATATCTTATGAAGTGACTTCCTGTATCGTTCCTGAGGGAGAGAAGATATATCTCAGATTTGATACAAGGCACCAGTGGAATGTGGTGCATGCACGTTTTTATGATAATAAGGTGGGATCGTCAAAGTATATCCCGGATAAGGTGCTCACCGAAAAGAGTAATGAGGCTGTTGTCATCATGCCCGATCATGATCTGGTCATGGATGTGGATTATAAAAGAGTTGATGCATATCCTGTTGTGATCGAGAATAATTCTTCTGCTGACCTTAAGACTTATAACTATGTTAATGAAGATCTGTATACTGATCTGAAAAATGAAGATGAAGTGTATGAGTATCACAAGATCAGAACTGCAGCTTCGATAGCCGATAATAAAAAACTTCTGGTCAAGGTAAAGAATACGGAGACGAATCAGATCGCAACCGGAGGTACGCAGGGCGTCGCCATATCCGGTGTGATCAAGGATTTTGTGTTTAGAATGCTGGGCATGGGAGTTACCCTGTCTGTCGAGGAAGCATCTGTTGAGGGCAGTGGCAATCAGGTCTTCCTTGCAGAAACTGTCGGAGCCGGATCACAGGTTGATTACAGCTTTAAGAACGGAAATAAGGTGGCAAAGGGGCAGAGCGTGACTGTTGATGTAAAATCGGTTACCAAGGGTAAGCAGGTGGTTGTAAACGCATACTGTCCTGATGGAAATCTGGTGGCTACCGGCAGCATTGAACCTGTCTTCTGTAAGGTGGTCAAAGAACCTGAGAAGTGCTCCTTTGATATGCCTGATTTCCCTGTGATGGTAGATGTGTATGAGATGGCTGAAGAAACGTCTTCTTCGCAAGAAACAGAAACGTCACAGGATCAGGATGGTACTGACGGAGAGGAAGACAAGAGTGGAAAAGATGATAAGGGCGGAAAGGATGAACCTCAAAAGCCGGCTCCCACACCTGAGGAAATAGAAGCGCAAAAGATCGAGCAGGTGAATAAAAAGGCGGGAGAGGGCTTTGGAAGCGTAGATGATACCGTAAAGGTGGAAGCTGTCAAAAAGAATAAGTATGGTATCAAGTTCGATCCGACAGCCAAAGAAAATATAGTCACCATAGCTGTAAAGAATAAGCTCACCATACTTGATGATAAGGCTGTCAAGGGTACTTTTGAATCCGAGAGCCCCGCTGTGGTAAAGGTAAATAAAAAGACCGGTGATCTCACGGCTAAGAAAGCCGGAACAGCAAAGGTGTCTTATAAGATCGAAGAAGGTGTGAGGACCATTGTGGTAAATGTGGTCGAGCCCAAATCCGAGAGCAGTGATAAGTCCATTGAGTTCAAGAAACTGAGCGGGAAAGGGGTAGGCGGTGCTCCTTATTGCTTTACCGTGGATGTCCCGATCAATTCAAAGGTGATGGTAAAGGATAAGTCAAAGGTACTGGGAACCGATCATAAAATGGAATTTACCTCCGACCAGAAACTGAAGTTTTCGGGGACAGCCGGACAAAAAGGAAAAGTGACCATAACAATTGAGACCAACGGGAAAAAGACCAAGCTGAACCTTTCATTTAAGGAGCCGAAGAAAAATGGTAAATGAAAAAGTAAAGAGCTGGCTGGAAAGCAGGGGCTTCGGGGACAGACTGACGGAGCATGATGAGACGATAGACACTGTGGAGCATGCCGCGCAGCAGATCGGGTGTTCCGAAGCCGAGATAGCCAAGACCTTATCCTTCATGGTGGATGATAAGCCCGTGATCGTGGTAATGGCGGGGGACGGACGTGTGAACAGCTCAAAATTCAAGGCGCTGTTTCATACAAAGCCGAGCATGATCCCCAGGGACAGAGTGGAAGAACTGACCGGTTTTTTGCCGGGCGGGGTATGTCCTTTCGGCGTGCCTTCGGATATTCCGGTCTGGCTGGATGTCTCCATGAAGAGATTTGAGTATGTGCATCCTGCGGGAGGCAATGAGTTTATGTCGGTGAAGCTTACTCCCGATGAACTGGAGCAGGCTACGGACAGCACCGGCTGGTGTGATGTCTGCAAGGGTTGGGAAGAAGGATGACAGGGATAGTATTGGACGGAAGAAGGATAATGGCCTATGAACGCCTTCAGCAGCTGTGCGAGCTGACGGGTAAGGATGATGTTTATCTTTCAGAGGTCTGGAAAGAGCTGGTGATGGATCCGGAGCTGATGACGGATTTCATGTATTATCTGGACCATCACAGCTTTTGCAACAGGACCGTCTGCCGGGGCTACAGTCTGACGGATCTCTATTTTTACAAGATCAGAAGATATGATGTGAAAAGGGATGCCGGGAAGAATAACGCGGACTGCAATAAGGAAGCCCTGGTGCTGGATACTTTTCTGATGATGGCCGATATGAAACGGTCTCCGGAAAAATACATCAACAAATTAAACGACGCTATGGGACAGGGAATGGATCTGTTTTAGACGGTTATAAATTCAGGGGGTTAGATGAGCCGTAAAATAACGGAAAACAATATGCATCCTTTTTCAAATACGGTGAAGGAAAAAGTATTCACTTTCTGGGACTATGCTGTAAGGATAGGTATTCTGATCAGTTGTTTATTCTGTATTGCCGTGTACATATACGGTCAGTTTGTTTTTGAAAGTGAAAACCTGTATGCCAACGAATGCGAAGTATTCGATGAACCGTGGTCGTATACTGATGCGGATGGGATCGTGCGTTCCTACCACAGCGGTGAATCGATCGATATAGAAAAGGGTGAAGATGTCGTATTAAGTATGACGCTTCCGGATGAGCTGGGTGACGGAAATTGTCTGTTCATCAAAAGCAGCAGGAGTTTTGAGGCGTATATAGATGGAGAACCGCGCAATTCCTATGATATCAATGATTCTGTTTTCGGCCCTAATGTTAAGCCTATATGGCTGTCCATAACCCTCAGAAGAACGGATGTGGGCAAGACACTTACAGTCGTACATACCGATTATCCGGCTGATGTGTATAAAGTATCGGATGTATATTTCGGAAACCGTCTCGGGTTTTCGATGCAGCTCATACACGATAATATCTATGTCATAATACTCAGCTTTGCACTTATCATACTTGGACTTGTGGTGGCTGCGATATGCATCATGAACAGGATCAGGGAAAACAGACAGCTTCAGCTGTGGCACCTGAGCCTTGGTGTGTTTTCGGGTGCTTTATGGCTTATATCAAACTGTTATGCATATCCGCTTCTTTTCGGAAACAATTTTATCGATGGCATTATCAGTTATATGATAATACTGCTCCTCCCCAGTGCATTCGTATCGTATATTTATGCGGTTTTGGGTGAAAGATACAGAATATATCATATTGTGATAAACATATTGATCGTCATCGTCTTCTGGGTACTGACCATTCTTGATTTTACATACATTGCGGCATTTGACAAAACATTAGGCCTGGGTATTGCGGTGATCTGCATTTCCGCAGCATTTTGTCTTGGTGCGATCCTCTATGATACCTTCATCAAAAAGAACAGAAATAACCGGCTGATCGCTGTAGGTTTTCTCGGATTTGTTCTGATGGGGATCGCGGAAGTGATACATTTGAATGTTCCCGTTCACCATAATAACGGAGCATTCATTGCGATCGGTCTTTTGTTTCTTTTGTCCTGCGCGGCGATCCGTGAAATAAGAGCCATAGGTGTACTTCGTGCGGAGATGAGAGAAGCACAGGAAGCAAACAGGGCAAAGTCCGACTTTCTTGCCAATATGTCCCATGAGATCCGCACTCCCATGAATGCCGTAATAGGCATGGCGGAGATCGCCATGAGAGAGGAACTCCCCCAGGGTGCGAGAGACTGTCTTGTTCAGATCCAGAAATCCGGTAATAATCTCCTAAACATAATCAACGATATTCTCGATTATTCAAAGATCGATTCCGGAAAAATGGAGATCATTCCGGAAGAGTATAATCTTCAAAATGAATTGAATGACATCTCTGATATTCTTGCAACGAGGATCGGAAGCAAGGAACTTGAGTTATATGTTATCAGCGACCTGAATATTCCGCACACTCTGCTGGGTGATTCGATGCGCATCAGGCAGGTCCTCATCAATCTTGTCAACAACGCCATAAAATTTACCAATAAAGGAAGCGTGGGAGTAACCGTCACCTGTGAAAAAACGGGAGCGGATACATGTCTGCTGACATATCATATTAAGGATACGGGAATAGGTATCAAAAAGGAGGATCTGGATAAGATATTTATCAGTTTCCAGCAGATCGATTCCAAGCGTAACCGTTCAGTTGAAGGAACGGGACTGGGTCTGGCCATTTCCAAAAGGCTGGTGGAAACCATGGGAGGAACGATGGGGGTTGATTCTGTCTATGGTGAGGGTTCCGATTTCTGGTTCTCGATCCCTCAGAAGATACTTGATCCGACAGTCGACCTTGTTTTGGACAGTCCTGAGAAAAAACGTGTCGTTTTCCTGAATAATGATCCTGTAAAGGAACAGATCTTCCTGGAAGAAGCAGGTATAACGGGTTTTGAGAAAATACAGATATCCGACATTGGGGAATACAGCGCAGATCCGGGCTACCGGGATTATGTATTTTTTGACGAACGCAAGGACGATGACGGAATGAAAGATTTTCTTAAAACTTATCCCGATGTCATCGGAGTTGCGATCACGGATTTTTATTCCAATTTCAAAACCGATGTTCCGAATATGCGCAAATTAAGACGTCCGGTCACTACTTCGAAAGTGGTAAGGATACTGAACGAAGAAGAGGATGATACACCTCATTATGAGTCAGAAGGATATTCGATAAGCTTTACGGCACCGGACGCCAGGATACTGATCGTTGATGATAATTCCATAAACATAACCATAGCCGAAGGCCTTCTTGCTCCCATAAAAATGAATATTGATTCCGCACTCAGCGGTGCCGAGGCTATAGAAAAGATCGATAAGAATGATTATGATATTGTGCTTATGGACCATATGATGCCTGAGATGGATGGAGTGGAAGCCACAAGGATCATACGTGCCAAAAAGGGCAGCGATAACCCTGTGATCATTGCACTGTCGGCGAATGTTGTGGAACAGGCAAGAAATCTTTTTATTGAAGCGGGCATGAATGACTTTGTTGCCAAGCCCATAGACATAAAAGATATCACCGCAAAAATAAGGAAGTGGCTCCCGGCGGAGATGATCAAAAAGGGAGTGGCTGAAGATACAGCTTCCGACGAAGCTTCGGATCCGCTTATGGAATTTGAGATGATCGATGCACCCAGGGCGATCAGTGCACTCGGTTCTGTTGTACTGCTTCGAAAGATCGCGGGAGAATACTACGAATTAGGTGAAAAGAATTATAATGCGATCTTAAATGCTCATGAAACAGGCAATATTAAGGATTTTACGATAAAGGTTCACGCATTAAAGAGCAGTTCCAGACAGATCGGTCAGTATAAGCTGGGTGATATGGCAGAGGCGCTTGAAAATGCCGGGAGAACGGAGGATAAGGATTTTATAAACGAAAATCTCGGTGAGACAATGGATCTGTACAGGAAATTCCTTGAAGGGTTGTCAGTTTTCTTTACAGATACCCAAAAAGATATGAAAGAATTAACCCCTGAAGAATTGAATGGACTGATGAAAAAACTAAAGGATGCCTGTGATGATCTTGATCTTGATGCCATGGAAGAGGTGAAAAAAAGCCTGAAAGAACATATTTTACCTGAGGATAAAATAGCCGATCTGGATGCTCTTTGTGATGCCATTTCCGGTCTTGATACCATCACCTGTGAGGAATTGATCGCAAAGATCGATCAATAAAGGCCGGGAAAAGAGCAAATTCTTTCGGATATCCCGGGATGCCGGGAAGAGTAATGAATTCTTGCGTAAAAAAACGCCAATCTGTTATAATAATGGGTGTGGCGTTTTTTTTACGTCCGGCATGAATTAAAAGGAGGAAGAACAATGGGTAAAACACTTGAGGACATCAGGAAACTGATCAAGGATCGGGGGATCAAGATGGTGGATTTTAAGCTGACGGACATCGACGGCAGATGGCGTCATCTGAGTATCCCCGCAGAGCGTCTTGGCGAGAGCACCATGAAGCATGGGATTGGCTTTGACGGAAGTAATTACGGTTATGCACCGGTGGAAAACAGTGATATGGTTTTTATTCCGGTGCTGGATTCGGCTGTAGTGGACAGTTATGCAGAGGTTCCCACACTTTCCATGATAGGGGATGTAAGGGTCATAGATCTGCCCGAAAACAGACCCTTTGACCAGTATCCCAGGAACGTGGCCATACGTGCTCTGGAATATATGAAGGAGACCGGCGTGGCTGACCGTATGGTCATAGGACCGGAATATGAATTTTATCTTTTCGATACCGTTCAGTATAATACCGATTATTACAATATGTTCACGCAGATTTATACTTCCCAGGCGGCTTTTGCAGCAGGGGAGGAGGACAATAATAACGGCTACCAGGTGCTTCCCGGTGCCGGATATCACAATACTCTGCCCACGGATATCCGAAACGATGTGCGCAGCCGTATGTGCATGGAGATGAAGGAATGGGGAGTGGACGTAAAGTATCATCATCCCGAAGTGGGCGGCAGCGGACAGATGGAGATCGAGGTGGAGCTGGGAGATATGCTGAAGCTGGCTGACGATACCATGTCCGCAAAATACGTGATCAAAAATGAGGCCGTAAGGGAAGGCATTACAGCCACCTTTATGCCCAAGCCCCTTGCCGGTGAGGCGGGAAATGGCATGCATGTACATATGCTTCTGTTTAAGGATGGAAAGCCGGTATTTTATGATAAGGACGGATATGCACAGCTGAGCAAGGAGGCACACTGGTTCATGGGCGGACTGCTTTCCCATGCAGGGTCGCTATGCGCTATCACCAATCCCTCCACCAATTCCTATAAGAGACTGGTGCCGGGATTTGAGGCACCCGTGACCATAGGCTATGCCATGAGTAACCGTTCGGCGGTTATCCGTATACCCGCTTACGCCAAGACTCCCGAGACCAAGAGATTTGAGCTGAGGAATCCCGACGCCACATGTAATCCGTATTATGCTTATGCGGCTATTCTGATGGCAGGTCTTGATGGTATAAAGAATCAGATAGATCCCCATGAGAAAGGCTGGGGACCTTTTGACTTTAACCTGTATACCCTTTCCGATGAGGAAAAGGCGAAGCTGACGGGACTTCCCACAAATCTGAATGAGGCGGTGGCAAAACTGGAGGAGGATCATGATTATCTGACTGCCGGCGGAGTCTTCCCCGAGAGGCTGCTGAAGCAGCTGATCAACAGGAATAAGGCGGCGGCATCAAAGATATCGAAGCTTCCTCATCCTATGGAATTTGCAATGTATTACGATCTGTGAGGATAAAATGATTAGATCAAAAGGTATAAAAATCGTCGGAGGAACAGCCATAGGCGTGATCCGGCTTTATAAAACACCTAACCGGGAGATCAATCCTTCTCCTGCGGCTGACCCGGTGTATGAACAGGTCCGTTTTGAGTCTGCCAGAAAAACGGTCATGGCACAGCGCAGGGAACTGCGCCTCAGGACACACCGGTCCCTGGGTAAAAAGGAGGCTGCCATTTTTGAAGCTCATGAGATGATTTTGGAGGATCAGAGGTTCATCGATCAGTGTGAAAATATGATCCTGGAGCAGAACCGCAGGGCGGATATGGCGGTGAGCGTGGTGATGGATTCACTGGTCCGTGATCTTCAGGAGTCCGATGAAGAGGGATTTCGCGCCAGAAGTTCGGATATCCTTGATCTGAAAAGGTCTTTTCTGGATGTCCTGTCGGGAGTGGATAATTCCTGGGAGCACGGCGACAGGCCGGTCATAATAGCGGCAGAGGAACTGGCTCCTTCCCAGCTGATCAATCTGGATAAGGAGATACTGTTGGGAATAGTCACCCGGAAAGGGAGTCCGTTTTCACATACCGCTATCCTGGCCAAGAGTCTGAATATACCTTTTATCATAGGTTGTGAGGATATATCTTCGGACTGGGACGGGAGAAAGGCGGCTCTGGATGCGGATGAACAGTGTGTTTATATCGAGCCGTCTCCCGAGATCCGTAAGGCGCTGACCCGGAAGCAGGAAGCTGAAAAAAAAGACAGGGCAGAGCTGCTTAAGCTTAAGGGACAGGATAATGTGACCATCGACGGCCATCACGTGGAACTGTGGGCAAATATCGGAGCTCCCCAGGATATAAAGGCTGTGCTGGATAACGATGCCGACGGAATAGGTCTGTTCCGCTCGGAATTCATATATCTGGGACGGGATGCGGAGCCTTCCGAATTTGAACAGGTTGAGGCTTACAGATCGGTGATCGAGGGCATAGCTCCCGGTAAAGTCATCATAAGGATCTGTGATCTGGGATCGGATAAGCTCCCGGGTTATATGTTTTCCGGAAAGGAAGAGAATCCGGCGCTGGGCTGCCGCGGCATACGGTTTTGCCTGACACACAGGGAAACCTTCAAACGGCAGCTCAGGGCGCTGCTTCGAGCCGCAGCGTTCGGCGGACTGGGTATAATGATCCCCATGGTGATGGATATAAATGAGATACTCAAGACAAAGGAGCTGCTCAGAGAATGCAGTGATGAGCTGACGAAGGAAGGTCTGGATCATAAGATGCCAAGGCTCGGTATCATGATCGAGACTCCGGCGGCGGCCATATGTGCGGATGAACTGGCAAAAGAGGTGGACTTTTTCTCCATAGGCACCAACGATCTGACCCAGTATGCCTGCGCTCTGGACAGACAGACGCCGGGGCTTGAGGATGTGTGGGATGCCCATCATCCTGCGGTATTTAAGCTGATCGAGATGGCTGTTAAAGCCGGTCATGATGCCGGAATACCTGTGGGTATCTGCGGAGAGCTTGCCTCTGATACAGAGGTTACCGGCAGGCTGCTGCAGATGGGAGTGGATGTGCTGTCCGTCGATCCGTCGGCTGTGCTGCCTCTTCGTAGGCGCATCCGCGGGCTGAAGCTATAACTGATAATGTCATCCTGAGGAACTGTTTTTCTTTTGTCATCCTGAGAAACCATTAACCTTTTGTCATCCTGAGAAACCATTAACCTTTTGTCATCCTGAGGAACCATTAACCTTTTGTCATCCTGAGGAACGTAGTGACGAAGGATCTTACAATAAAGATGATCATGTGGTGAGGTAAAATTATGAGAGCAGCGGGCGTATTAATGCATATTACAAGTTTATCTTCCCCTTATGGTATAGGTACCATGGGGCAGGTAGCCTTTGATTTCGCGGATTTTCTGAAAAAAGGCGGTCAGAGATACTGGCAGGTTCTGCCTCTCTGTCCCACAGGCTATGGTGACAGCCCTTATCAAAGCTTTTCCACTTTTGCAGGCAATCCGTATCTCATAGATCTTGACCTGCTGAAGAAGGATAAACTTCTGACCCAAAAAGAGATCGACGCCGTGGACTGGGAGTCGGAGCCTTCGAAGATCAATTTTGAAGCTATGTATTACAAGCGTTTCAAACTACTCAAAAAGGCTGTGAACAGGTTCCTGAAAAAAGATGATCCGGGGTATGCAAAGTTTCTTAAAGCGGATACTTCCTTCTGGCTGGAGGATTATTCTCTTTTCATGGCACTTAAGGATGCCCATGGCGGCAGACCCTGGTATGAATGGGAGGAGGGGCTGCGTCTTCGCAAAAAGGCTGCCCTTTCGGCCGCAAAAAAGAAATACGCAAAGGAAATGGAATTCTGGAAGGTGCTCCAGTACTTTTTCAAGAGCCAGTGGGGCGCTCTGAAAAAATATGCAAATGACAGGAATATCCTGATAATAGGAGATGTCCCGATCTACGTGGCTTATGACAGTGCCGATGTGTGGGCTTCCCCCGGAGAATTCCAGCTGGATAAAAAGCTTTGTCCTACAGAGGTGGCAGGCTGTCCTCCCGATGCTTTTACTGCCGATGGCCAGCTGTGGGGTAATCCTCTGTATGACTGGGACAAAATGAAAAAAGAGGGCTATGGCTGGTGGAGGCAGAGGATGAGCCATTGCTTTGACCTTTTTGATATGGTGAGGATAGACCATTTCAGAGGTTTCTCTGGGTATTACGCCATACCCTTCGGTGACAAGACCGCGAGAAACGGGCGCTGGAGAGAGGGCCCCGGTCTTGATTTTGTAAAGATGCTCGGAGAATGCATGAGTGCAAAGGGCATAAAGAACGGGATAATAGCTGAGGATCTGGGCTTTCTGACTGCGGACGTGAGAAAGCTTCTGAAAAAATCCGGCTATCCCGGTATGAAGGTTCTGGAATTTGCTTTTGGCACCAGGGAAGGCAATGAATACAGACCGTACCGTTATCCTCAAAAATGTGTGGCCTACGTGGGGACTCATGACAATGATACGGCCTGCGGCTGGATGAAGACAGTGTCCGTCACGGACAGAAAGATCGCCAGGGAGGCCATTAATCTGACCAGGGCGGAAGGATATGCCTGGGGCATGATGCGCGCTATCTGGGATTCCCCTGCGGATACGGCCATAGTACAGGCCCAGGATCTGCTGGAACTGGGGAGCGAGGGGCGGATCAACATCCCTTCCACCACCGGAAATAACTGGACCTGGCGCGCTCTTCCCGGAGTGTTCACCGACGACCTGGCCGAGAAGCTTCGCCTCAAGATGGAACTGTACGGACGGTTAAATGATCATTTTATTTGACAATCTCTTGATACTAATGTAAAATTGTTTTTTGTTGGTGATCGGGGTGTGGCTCAGTTTGGTAGCTGTTTTCCGATCGGCGGGGTGTGGCTCAGTTTGGTAGAGCGCTACGTTCGGGACGTAGAGGTCGCGCGTTCGAATCGCGTCACCCCGATTAAGGAAAACTCCCCATTTGGGGAGTTTTTCTTTATCATAGTGAAGTAATATGAATACGCGACCTCGAGTCCCGGACGTAGTTCGGGATGCGAAAAGGTCCGGTGGACCTTTTCGGGGAGCGTTTAGCCGAGCTGAGCGAGGCTGCGACCTGATAGAGGTCGCGCGTTCGAATCGCGTCACCCCGATTAAGGAAATACAAGGGTTTCAGTGTTCGAGACCCTTGTATTTTTTTGTCCAGTTCTAACTTTGTTCTAACTTTTGGGAGTTATTCCTTATTTTTTTTTTACCGTTTATCTGGTGGCCTGGCAAGGAATGGGTTCCTGTGGTATACTTTTTTTATTAAAATCCGGAGATGTTGAAATGTTTACCAAACAAAATCATATAGAAGACGAATCCATATTGCGTTTTAACAATGACGGCTCTATTTGGTGGAAAAAGCTAAGGGAATACATTCCTCCGATGCTGATCACCAATATGTCAACGTTGCTGCTTATCAATGTTGACAGTCTGGTT
>JAEEZH010000230.1 GCA_016288495.1 Lachnospiraceae bacterium | reverse complement strand
TCATCTCACCATAGGCCAGCTCCCCGAATTCAACTCAAAGATAGTGGTGGTCATAAACGATCAGAAGGTGGAACTGCCGAAATTTGCCCAGGTCAACGGCAGGCTGGAGTCTGAGTTTTATTCCATACAGGATCACGACGATATAAAGCTCCTTCCCTACTACACCATAGAGCAGATCATCGAATTCATGGATGTGAAGCTGAAGGAAGGCATGAACATATATGTGAACAACAAACGGGTGTCCATGGATGAAAAGGTATATGAAAACTTTGACGTAAAATGGACCATGGAAGAGCAGAAGCTTTCGGATTATGATTATGATGCGGCGCTTAACGCCGAGAAATTCGAAAATCTCCCTCCCGGAGAAGAAGGGGATATAGAAAAAGCACATCTGCCCGAGCATATGAAGGGGATGGTTTCATCTCCCGGGCAGCAGATCCAGTGGGTAAAAGGACCCAACGGACAGCTGATCAGAGTCCCCGTGGGCGGTGAGGAAGCTGCCGAAGAGACGGCTGCTCCCAGGACTATACATGTAAATGTGAACGGCGCTCCGCTGGAACTGTCCGGTAAACCGTCCTATATCTTTGTGGATATCATGGACAAGATTGATTTTGACCTGACTAAATCTGCCGGAGTACTGGTGGCCATAGCACAGAACGGTTATCGCAGTGAGTTCTCCAGGGCGATTGAAGACGGCGATGAGCTGACCATAAAATGGGTGGATAATACCGACGAACTTCCGCCTCTGCCGCCTGAACCGGAACCTGAGCCCGTGCCTGAGCTCGAAGCGGATGCCGAGCCTGAGGCTGAGTCTGAGATCGAAGCACCGACAGAGATTAAAGAGGAAGATACAGCCGGGGCGGAACCGGGGGCCGAAGCGGAACCTGAAGCGGGAAAGTAAATTTTAAAAATTAGTCTGAAGAATAATGATGCATGGTCATATCAAATACTGCATTATTATTTGGTAGATCGGTGAGACATTTTTCTATATAGAGCGGGGATGTTCCGAGACGACCGGCACTTAACGAAAACGAACGCAGTGAAGTTTGAGTTTAGTACCGCTGCGTCGAGGACTCATAGCGCGAGCGGTGCCCCGCGTATATAGGAAAATGTCTCGCCTGAAGAATATGAAAGGAATAACATGAGATTTTGCTCCATAGCAAGCGGCAGTTCGGGAAACTGCATATACATGGGCTCCGACAGTACCCATCTGATCATTGACGCCGGAATAAGCGGTAAGCGCATCACTTCAGGCCTCAATGAACTGGGGATAAAGCCGGAAGAACTGTCAGGTATCCTGGTGACCCATGAACATACCGATCACATCTCCGGACTAGGAGTCATGGCCAGGCGCTACGGCCTGCCCATATACACCACCGAAGGCACAAAGGAAGCCATTCTTTCCTCATCGAAAGCCGGAAAGATCCCTGAAGATCTATTCGTGGATGTGGAAGAAGACCGGCATTTTACCATAGGGGATCTGAATATCCTCCCCGTAAAGATATCTCACGACGCAGCACAGCCCGTGGCCTACAGGATAGGAGACAAAAAAAGATGCGGAGCCGTTATGACGGATCTGGGCTGCTATGATGATTACATAGTAAAACATCTGGAAGGCCTTGATTTCCTGCTGCTGGAGGCCAATCATGACATCAGGATGCTGGAGACAGGCTCTTATCCCTATGAACTCAAGCAGCGTATCCTGGGGAAAAAGGGACATCTGTCAAATGAGAACGCAGGCAGGCTGCTGTCCAGTGTGTTAAATGACAATATAAGGGAGATCTACCTGGGACATCTGTCCAAGGAAAACAATTACGAGGATCTGGCGTATGAGACCGTGAGACTGGAAGTGGATATGAGCGATACCCCTTATCAGGCAAAGGATTTCAATATCCGGATCGCATCCAGGAACCAGCTTTCAAGGGTCGTGAATTTTTAGGATCCCGGCTGTCATTCTGAGCGAAGCAACAGGAAGAATCTTATTTAAAACAGGAGAAAGAATATGAAAAAGACTATAGTTACGGTAGTGGGAAAAGACACGGTGGGGATCATCGCAAAGGTCTGTACCTATTTTGCAAACAACCAGATAAACATATTGGACATATCCCAGACCATTACCGGCGGATATTTCAACATGATGATGGTGGTGGACATGAGCGCTTCATCCAAACCCATAAAGGAAGCTTCCCATGAGCTGGCCCAAATAGGAGAAGAGATAGGATGTATCATCAACTGCCAGAGCGAAGATATTTTTGACATGATGCACAGGATATAGGAACGGGAGATAATATGATAAATATCTATGAAGTTACCGAGACCAACCGGATGATAGAGCATGAGAACCTGGACGTGAGGACCATCACTCTGGGTATCAGTCTTCTGGACTGTGTGGACAGTGATCTGGAAAAGCTCAAGAAAAACATTTACGAAAAGATCACATCCACTGCGAAAGACCTGAAAAAAACAGGCGAGGACATAGAGGCCGAGTACGGCGTACCCATAGTAAACAAAAGGATTTCCGTGACCCCCATAGCACTGGTGGGAGCCGGAGCCTGCAAAAACAGCGACGATTTTGTCCAGCTGGCAGAGACTCTTGATGAGGCTGCCAAGGAAGTGGGCGTAAACCTTATCGGCGGATATTCGGCCCTGGTGTCGAAGGGCATGACAAAAGCTGATGAGCTGCTGATCAGATCCATACCCATGGCATTGACAAAGACCGACAGGGTCTGCTCCAGCATAAATGCCGCATCCACAAAATGCGGGATAAATATGGACGCCATAAGACTCATCGGTGAGATGATAAAGGAAACGGCTCAGCTGGATGCAGCCAATTCATCCCAGGCCTGTATGAAGTTCGTGGTATTCTGCAATGCTCCGGACGACAATCCCTTTATGGCGGGAGCTTTTCACGGTGTTACCCAGGCGGATGCGGTCATAAATGTGGGCGTATCCGGACCCGGAGTGGTAAAGAAGGCTCTGGAAGGCGTGAGAGGGGAAAGCTTTGAAGTGCTCTGTGAGACCATAAAGAAGACGGCGTTCAAGGTGACGAGAGTGGGACAGCTGGTGGCCAAGGAGGCCTCAAAAAGGATGAACATCCCCTTCGGTATCGTTGATCTTTCACTGGCGCCCACCCCTGCAATAGGTGACTCCGTGGCCGATATCCTCTGTGAGATGGGACTGGAACAGACCGGAGCCCCCGGTACCACCGCAGCTCTGGCGCTTTTAAACGATCAGGTGAAAAAAGGCGGCGTAATGGCTTCTTCCTATGTGGGCGGCCTGTCGGGAGCCTTTATCCCCGTGTCGGAGGATCAGGGCATGATCGACGCCGTAAAAGCAGGAGCGCTGACGCTGGAAAAACTGGAGGCCATGACCTGCGTGTGCTCGGTGGGCCTTGATATGATCGCCATACCCGGAGATACGGGTGCTCCCACCATAGCGGGACTCATAGCCGATGAGATGGCCATAGGCATGGTCAATCAGAAGACCACAGCGGTCAGAGTCATCCCCGCCGCAGGTAAAAAAGTGGGCGATACCGTGGAATTCGGCGGACTCTTCGGATATGCCCCCATCATGCCGGTCAACAGATTTTCCTGCAATGACTTTGTCAGCAGAAAAGGAAGTATCCCCGCACCCATACATTCTTTTAAGAATTAAGCCGAAAAACCTTGCAAATTCTTTTGAGTAAAGGTATTATATTCTATATGATTTCTATGTGAGGAGGTATATTCTATGTTAAGGACTAGTACAGACAATGTACCCGGAAAGCAGATAGCCGAAGTTCTTGGTGTCGTATTCGGAAATGTTCTGTATTCAGTCGGCCAGGCTCAGGATGCAGCGACCTTCGAAAAGCTCCATAAAGACGCCGTTACGGATGCTTTGGACAGACTTGATAAAGAGGCTGCAGCTTTGGGAGCCGATGCCGTCATCGGAGTAAATATCAGCTTTTCCGAATTGAGTACTGCACAGCAGGTTGTTGTCACAGCCACAGGTACGGCAGTCAGATTCCCGAAGAGCGGCGAAGCACAGGAACAGGCAGCCCAGCAAAAGGCAGAGCAGGCACAGCTTGACCTGGAAGCAGCGAACAGACGCAGGGAGGAAGAGCAGGCCAACAGCCGCAGAGCCCTCGAGGAGGCTCAGAATATGGTTGCGAAGGCATCTGCCGCAGCAGCTCCCGCATCACCTGCAGCTGACCAGAATGTATCCGCACTGGAGACCAGCCTTATCAATCTGCTTCTTAAGCATCCCGACGGCATGGACGGTGTGAGCATCTCCAAAAAGATCCCCAGGATCTATTATTCGCCTGCGGAGGTATCCGCAGCCCTTAAACATCTGGTGGAGATCAACCTTCTCTATAAGGATGAATTCGGCGTATTTAAAGTCTCTTAAAATTTATCATTTACAAAAGGCTTAAAAAATCATATAATAATTGTTGGTTTGTAAAAGAAGTATGTGACCGCATACCCAAAAGCCGTATAAGCCGCGGATTTTTGATGTGTGTTTCATACAAAATATCAGGAGGATATCAGATTATGAAGAACAAATTTTTAGTAATGGCTTTGGCAACTGCTGTGGCATGTGTTATGTTTGCGGTTCCTGCATCTGCAGACGCTCTCGGAGAGTATTACGCTAATCTTTCACTTGCTGAGTTCCATGCATCCCAGATAGCTAAGGGTGAGGCAGAGAAGGCAGCAGGACAGGCCAGATATGAAGCAGCTCAGGCAGCTCTTGCAGAGTTTTATGCATCACAGCTTGCCAAGAGCGCAGAGCTCAAGGCATGGCAGAATGCTCAGGCAGGTAACAGCTCAGTAGCAGAGTTCCAGGCAGCTCAGCTTGCAAAGGCAGCTGATCTCAAGGCATGGCAGAACGCTCAGGCAGCTGATACTTCAGTGGCAGATTTCCAGGCAGCTCAGAGAGCAAAGGCTGCATGGCTTGGCGAGTGGCAGGCAACACAGCTTGCAAAGGCAGCTGATCTCAAGGCATGGCAGGATGCTCAGGCAGCCGATACTTCAGTAGCAGATTTCCAGGCAGCTCAGATCGCTAAGTCAGCATGGCTCGGCGAGTGGCAGGCAACACAGCTTGCAAAGGCAGCTGATCTCAAGGCATGGCAGGCAGCTCAGGCAGCTGATACTTCAGTAGCAGATTTCCAGGCAGCTCAGAGAGCAAAG
>JAEEZH010000229.1 GCA_016288495.1 Lachnospiraceae bacterium | reverse complement strand
AGTCTTCACCGGATTCGTCGACGGGATCACCCATGACGAACTTTTCTATCCTTTCACGGCAGACATCACTGGCCACCTCGATATCAGGATAGAGAACGTTCTTATACTGGCCCTGTCCCGTGGAAAAGACAGCCTTCATCCTTTCAAGATAGGCATCTATGCAGGTATTTACACAGTCAAACATATACTGCATAAATTCATTATAATCCGCGAACGGTTTATCTTTCAGTTTATTACTGTATCGATCCATTATTCCTCACCCTGTTGCTTCCCGGACTCAGCTGTCCGTCCCGACCGATTTAAAAACCGCACCCCTGTCAAATACTGACGGTGCCGTATTCAATGATTTTACGTCCTTTTGCGTAAACACATCGTCACTGTCATTAAGATATTTTCTGCGTTCGGCAGGCCTGTACATAAGAGTTTCCTCATCCTCGTCAGGCACAGGTGCCTGTTTAGTTTTATTCTTTTGGATAAGTTCATCTGCCAGCATAAAACACCCCTGAAGTATATAGCAAACCTATGCTACATTTTACCACAAAAGGTTTTTTTTTTGAAAAAAATCTGACAGTTCACCAAAAAGACCGGTATTATCAGAACAAAAAGATCAGTTAAATTTACATAACACCTTACTCATTTGCCTTGAGGCTGGCCACCATATCTATTTTCCTGAGGCTCTGGGCCAGAACGATACTGGTGATGACCATAACAATGATGGTTCCTGCCGATGCTATGATATATGCAGACGGGTCGATATGGGCATTGAAGTCATACTCCTCGCCTATGGCAAATACGAACAGAAATTCAGTAAACAGGTAACCCGCAGGAAGTCCTATGGCTATGCCGCAGAGGGTGATCCATATATTCTGCATGGTATAGATCTTCATAATTTTTTGGAAACCAAATCCCAGAACCTTAAGTGTAGAGAACTGGTACATCTTCTCGTTCATGGAAAGCAGTCCCATATTGTAAATGATGATAAAGCCCAGGGCTCCTGCCACCACAATAAACAGGCCAAGCATGCCCTGTATCATGGAAAGCATTCCGCTCATCTGCTTTCTGAGTGAAGGAAGGGTGCTTATGGCACTGACGCCGTCTATATCCTCATCATCCACTCCTGTGAGATCCATATCCGTGTAAAGAGTATCCGGCTCATATTTCTCGCCAAGATTTTCAAAGGCCTGTCTGGTCATGGCAAACTGCTGGGCCTGGGGATCCCTGTTGGCGGCAGCTATGCTGCTCTCATACCAGTCATCGCTGCCAAGGATATGCCACTTCAGCTTTTTATTGATATCCAGGTTCTTGTTCTTTATCAGCTTTTCAGTTGCAAAAAGCGCCCCCGGCGCATTTATGTCACTGTAAGTTGCCCCCGGAATGCCCTCGTTTATGTCATGAGAAACCTTATCATGGTCACAAAGGGCGATCATCCCTTCAGAGTCATTCACCGTAATGACCGATGTCTGCAGCAGGCCGTTACCGTCATAGTACTCTATAGCTACACTCTGGGTGGTAGCCTTTCCGTATTCCCTGTAAAGGTCGCTCTTCTCAACATTCGTTATGTCCGAATCAAAAGTAAGCCTTGAAGTAAACCTGAGTATTCCGGAAAACTCCCAGTCGAGATAGTTAAGCATGGAATCCTCCATGCCATATGCCATTACGATCAGAAGGGTCGAGCCGGCCACGCCTACGATACCCATTATGGTACGTGCCTTGCTCCTGGCCACATCCCTTAAATTCCATTTAACGGCAAATGAAAGCCTGGACATTATGCCCCCGGGCTTTTCGCTCTTCTTTTTCTGCCTGATCTTAGGTACTTCCAGCCTGAGAGTCTGTGCCGCAGGCTCAGACAGGATCTTCCTGCTGGAAAAATAAGTAACCACAGTGACCATAAGTACGATCACTGCTGCCACTGCATAGTTCTTTTCAGCGATGTATATGCCCCCCACCGGCACATCATAAAAGTCCATTTCTTCAGCATAAAGGCTAACGCCAAGAGTCGGTATTCCCACTGCAAAGCCCACTATGACACCCACCAGGCTGACAAAAAATCCGTAGGAAATATAGTGCATATAGATTCTCGAATTTCGGAATCCCAGTGCCTTCAGGGCACCGATCTGCATACGCTGTTTTTTCACGAATCGGTTCATAGTCGTTATTACGGACAGCGATGCTATGAAAAGAAAAAGAAATGTAAACATGCCCGAAAAGGTATCCCCCTCTTCGGATTCGGATTTATAAGACGCATATGAAGCGCACATATCCCGGCCAGTGACGGAGTCCACTGCGTCAATCCCATAGAGATCCCTTTTTATGCGGTCCAGCTTTTTGTCAAACGAGCCGTCATCCTTGTTGCCGCTGTATATTCCCGGTGCCTCCCCTTCCACATCCACGCACACCATGGGATACACATAGGCTTTCTCCAGATTGAAATCGGGATCCAGCGCCTTTATGAATGCGTGTTTCTGTTCTTCGCCCGCTGTTTCTTCAGCAATAGAAGGAGCCAGTTCCAGCGCTGTCTCCAGGTCCACATCCGGGGACATATCCCCTAACTGCGTCACAAGAATATCCCTCCAGGACATGCCGCTTTCATGCAGCATATTAAGGGAATCCCTCGCAGACAGAAAGCCCTGTATAGCTTCGCTTTCTATCATACTGTCATACATTGCTTCCTGTGGAAACCAGCGCATGGACATATATGCCCAGCCATAGTCTTTGGCATCCTGGAATATGACAGAGGCATCCTGAGTCACATAAACATGATCCGGAACAGAGATAATGCCCAGAACTTCCTTGGTTATCTCTGCATCTTCGTACTCAAGAGTTATGGTATCCCCGGGATGGATATCCCT
>JAEEZH010000228.1 GCA_016288495.1 Lachnospiraceae bacterium | reverse complement strand
TGGATCCTCTTTCGTATACAGGTTATCTTCCTTACCCACTACCTCCGACAGACCGCCCACATCGGTGGACAGAACGGCACAGCCCCGGCTCATCGCCTCCACAGCAGCCTTTCCGAAGGACTCAAAAACGGAAGTCATGATAAAAATGTCCACCCCGTAATAATACTCCTGCATCTGCTGCTGGGTAAAGTCCATATTGAGGGTAAATCTCTCACTTCCAAGTGCCTTTAACAGTCTGCTCTTTATCATTTCCACCATCTTCCCGTCCTTTTCCTCAAAGACGGAAAGAACCATATCCACTCTGAAGGATAAACCCGCCGCCGCCATCTGCTCTATCAGCGATACCGCAAAAGGCCAGTCCTTCTCTTCACAGATACGTCCGGCAAATCCCAACGTCAGGACTCCGTTTTTTTCTTCATCTTTTCTTTTCCTGATGCTCTCATCGTAGGATGTGAAGGCACTGCTGATGGTATTTGCTATCTTTTCAACAGGTTTTATGTCCGTTCCCTCCTCCCACAGTCTTTTATTATAGTCTGTGGTAGTAAGCAGGATATCGGCCTTCCTGAGAACCCTCTTCATCAAAAACATGGAATGGGGTCTGTATCCGTAGAACAGCCCTCTGTCCGTAAATATGAGACCGGGACACTTCCCTGCCCGGTTTACCTGGCAGAACCCATAGGTAATAAGGGATTCGGGCATCTGAATATGCACTATATCGGGATCTTCATCCCTGACTATCCTCTGAAAGGCCCTTATCCTCTTCAACAGGTTCATAATCCTGTTTTTCCCCATGGGGTAAGTAATGACCCTGTAGGGAAATACCGAATCCTCCTTAAGCAGGGAAGGACATACCACCACAGGTTCATATGCCACTCCTTTATCACGGGAAGCACTCAAAAGCTCCGTACACAGACTCTGGGTGGACATCTGGGCACCTCCCGGAAGATCCAGAGGATATTCGAGAAGATATAGGATTTTTCCGGATCTTTCAGTCATTGTACCAATTATTCTTAACTATCCCGGCCCGGCTTAAGGGACCGTCCTCATAAATATAAAGCTCTTCCCCCGCCTTAAAACGCCGGGTAAATTCCACAACACGCTCAGCAGCCACCTTCGGATTCCAGAGCTTTTTCATCTGTTCCTGCGCCCTGTCCTGACAATGGGTCCTGAGGGCTTCATCCCCCAAAAAGAGTTCCAGTTTATGGGCAAGACTTTTATGATCCCCGCTTTTGAACACCAGTCCGGTCTCTCCCGGCTTTACCAGCCAGTTGGTACAGCCGCAGGCGTGCGAAGCGATCATGGCACAACCCTCAGACAGGGCTTCATAGATGACCGAACCCCAGCCCTCCAGCTGATTGCTGGTCATCACATATATATCCGCCCTTCTCATCAGCGCTCTCACTTCATCCGGCTTCACAAAATCCGAAAAAGAAACTCTGTCATCAAGGCCGAGTCCTGACGACAGGGCCAGCATCCTCTCCTTTTCGGGGCCTTCACCCACCAGATGTGCCGAAAAATCAAAGCCCTTATCCCTGAGCTGTCCCAGGGCCCTTATCAAAAGATCGGCTCTCTTAAGCTTTAAAAACCTGCCGGTCCACAATATGACGAGAGGGCCTTCCTTTTTCTTCATCCCGGCCAGTTCCTCTCCCGAAAGCTCTTCCCCTTCGGGAAAATAACCGAATTTAAGGCATTTTCCGGGATAAGAGCGGAGAATGGCATAATCTGCCGCCGCAAAGGCACTGGCTCCCAGTAAAAACAGATTTTTGTCCCTGTTTTTATAGTGTATCCGGTAAAACTTGAGCCCGAGCCTGGGGATGAACATTTTGATCCACCCCTCTTTCATGGGCCTTTCCGTATATCTGAAGGTCAGCTCATTGTCCAGGATACGCCTGCTCACATACCACTCGGGCGCCGAACCTACGATCACCGCATCCGAAACCTGAGACAGATGAAGCGCCAGATCCTTCTTTTCCTCGCTCTCATAAGCGCTTATCACATAATCGGGCTTTTCTATGCTGTCCCAGCCCATATCCTTCCTGAAGGCCTCCATTGGTTCGGTCTCCACAAAGTAAAATGATACGTCCGGTATCTCATACAGGCTTTTACACAAGGCCGCCTGATGATGGTTATAATAATTGGAAAAAAAGGTGATGATCATGACAGGCGCTCCATATAGTATTCCAGCTCAGAAAGCAAAGCCTCCGGATCAAACATTTCCTTTGATAACCTCAGCGCTCTCTGACTCATGAGACGACGCTCAGAGCATGTCATATCCATTATCCCTGAAACCGCAGCTGCCAGCTTCCCGGCCGCCTCCCGTGAACCTGCAAAAGGTCCCGATACGCATATGCCTGCTTTATTATCCTCCAGAAGGCGCTTAACCTCTCCCTGTGCACAGGCCACCACAACACAGCCGCAGGCCAGATATGTCTGAAGCTTGGCCGGAATGGTCCTTTTAAATATATCATCATCCTTAAGTATCAGAAGAGCCGCATCCGCCGTATTTAATATCCCGGGGATCTCCTCCTCCGGAAAGCTTCCGTGGAAGATAACCATGTCATCGAGAACCGAAAGCTCCCTTGCCAGCGACATCAGAGCCTCTTTCTGCCTGCCGTCACCCACAATATCAAAACACAGCCTTCCCTCATATTCTTTTTTAAGCAATCCCGCAGCCCTGATGGCAGTATCAAGCCCCTGGCCCTGTCCCAGGTTCCCGGTAAAGACCACATGAAAAACACCCTCTTTTAACAGATCGTGTCGTTTTTTTACGGATCGCTCCACCACGGAATACTGGGGCCAGAATACCACCTTCCGCTTTTCCTTAAGTCCCCGCCTGGATCTTATGGCCCTGACAAAGCTTTTGGAAGTCCCCAGGATAAGATCGCACCTGTTATATATAAAGTCCACCAGCTCATTCAGCCAGAACAGGCAAAAGGGATCCTTAAGTCCCGTAATTGCAGTCACATTGTCGGGCCACAGATCCTGAACATTCAGGATCACCCTGCATCGGGTCTTTTTTCTGACCACCAGGGCAGGAAGGGCCTGTGTGACCGGAGATGTACCGAAGGCATAGATGATATCAAAATCCTCCGCCTTCATAAATAAAGCCCTGAGGCACCCGCATATGACAAAGCTCAGATAATTCATCGTCAGAAAGACAAAACCCTTTTTTCTGGGGATAACGGGAACTCTGATTATCCTGACTGAATCTATAAGCTCGTATCTTTTCGAAAATAGACCGTAGCCCTCATAAAAATCACCGCCGGGATAATTGGGGATCCCGGTAAGCACCGTCACCGAATGTCCTCTTTGTATAAGCCGGCGGGCCAGATCGTTTATTCTGAAGTTTTCCGGATAAAAAAACTGGGTTACGAATAATATGTTCATTTTTTAAATCCTTCGGTTGAGTCCTCCGCCTTTAACAGCACCAGCACCGTCTGAAACAGAAGGGAGATATCCTTGAGTATCCCGAAATTCTCTATATAATAAAGATCCAGTACCAGCTTATCCGCCGGCGTGGTATTGTACTTGCCGACTATCTGGGCATATCCCGTAAGCCCCGCCTTCATCCTCAGCCTGTAACTGAATTCCGGCATTTCACTGGTATATTTTTCAACATTTTCAAGCATCTCCGGACGGGGACCCACCAGGGACATCTCTCCCTTCAGTATGTTGATGAACTGAGGCAGTTCATCCAGCCTGTACTTTCTCAGGACCTTTCCCACAGGCGTGATGCGGTCATCGTCTTTGGTTACCGACCGATTACCTGAGTTTGTCTTCATGGTCCGGAATTTATATATGGTAAAGGTACAGCCGTTGATCGTAGCCCTTTTCTGCCTGAAAAACACGGGTCCGCCGTCGTAAGCCTTTATCATGATCCCGGCCACCAGAAAAACCGGTGACGTGATGATGAGCGCAAGCAGCGAGACACCTATGTCCATCAGCCGTTTCACTATCCTCTGTTCAAAGGTCATGGTACCCTGCCTGGACTCCAGGAAAGTGACATCGTCAAAAAGAGACTGTCTGGAGGTCTGGATCAGAATATCATATATCTGGGGATTAAAGTATACATTCTTCTTTTTCCTGAAGCACAGGTCGATAAGCTCCATCCTGCGCACCATGGGCAGATTATACAAAAAAACGGTGGCGCTGCCGCTTATCTCCTTCTCCATATCCTCGCAGGAGCTTTCTATCACCCGGGTGATCCTGTATCTTTTATGGAAAACTCCCACTATCCTGCGCATGAAGGCCTCCTGGGACATATCCTCCAGCACCACCAGGGTGTCCTCAGGCTCATTGACCATAAAATAGAAACCATTGCCAAGTCTGGTGAGAAAGACGATCCAGATCATGTGAATGATGATGATACAGACAAAGATCCCCACAAACTCTATCTTAAAGGTCTTGTTGTTATCATCATTGCGGTTCATGATGTTTAACAGAAGATAGGCGATCACATCATTTATCAAAGTGGTAAGGGTGACCGAGATGATTATGGGCCTGGATTTCCTAACGCCTACGTCATAGCTGCCATAGATGGATGTCAGCAGGCAGGTCACTATTATCCATGAAAAGGTGATGACCACGGAGGTCCTGGAAAGGACCAGAAGCTGCCTGTTCTTTATGCCCAGAAGGGCAAAGAACACCACATAGTTGCCTATATAAAGCAGCATCATCATGAAAAACAATATGGATTTTTGAAATCTATAACAGAATTTTTTCATAGACCTCGTCGTAATACTGGCCAAAACGCTCGTAGCTGCCATACATGGCAGCCCTTTCAAGACAGGATCTTTTCATATCCCGGCCTGTGGTTATCACATCTATCGCCGCAGCAACAGCGGAAATATTGCTCCTTGATACGGCAATGCCGCATTTATCGGTTATACTCTCCGGGCTGCCGCCTGATTTGTAGGTGACCACCGGCGTACCGCAGGCCAGCGCCTCTATATTCGTAGTCGGAAAGGTATCCTCCAGGGTGAGATTCACATACACATCCGCAGCGCTGTACCACTGTGCCATCTCCTGTACACTGTCAGTCCTGGGCAGCGAAACGATCTGCGCAGGAAGTCCTGCCGCCTGCTTCGGCTTTAAGCCCACCATTACTATCCTGTATTTATCGGATATGATCCTGGAAAGACGTTTAAACTCCTCCAGGCCCTTCCTGTCCCTCCAGGGATTGGCCACTCCCAGGAGCAGATACTTGTCATCTCCTATCCCGTATCTTTTGCGCAGATCCGACGGCGAGGGCTTAAAAACATCCAGATCGATACCCGTAGGAATGACCGTGACCGGATACATGGACATAAAAGAAGTCTTCACCTTTTCCTTAAGCCATTCTGACGGCGTGACCAGCACCATGTCCGGAACATTCGAAAACAGATCCCGCTTCTCCTTAAGATTCCTCGACGAGGAATCCGCCAGCCAGGACTTGGGATATTCCCTGAGCTGTTCACAGTTTCCGCACCCGTTGCGCCACTTCATACAGCCCAGATATTCAAAATGGGTACAGTGCCCCGTGAATGACCAGCAGTCATGGAGAGTCCAGATGATCTTTTTCCCGCAGGTCTTGAGATATTCGAACAATATCTTTACATTCAGATAGTATCCGTGAAGGTTATGAAGATGGATCACATCGGGATCGAACCTTCTGATCACCTTTATGAGTTCACGGGTGGCATGACCGGAATAAAAGCCCTGTCTGTCGGTAAAACGGCTGGCTATCCCGTGCAGATACACTCCGGTATCGTCACCTATACGGTAAGTGCGATAGCCCGCCAGGGCCTTGCCCCTGCCGTAAGCAGCCATACATTCCCAGTCCATATCCTCCAGGGTCTCATATATCCCTTTGACTATCCTGCCTGTAGAGCCAAAGCCAAAGGTTACATTTATGAAAAATGCTCTTTTTTGATCCGTCACCATAATCTATTCGGCTCCGAGGATGAGTCCTATGACCCTGTCCTGTCCCTTTGCAAATTCACGCGACAGCTGGAGCTGCCTCATTTCACGTCGTACATTGGGAGTATCCATGATCCATACCATGGTCTTCATGATAGTACCCGCATCCGCCCTTTCGCCCAGACCCAGATTGATGAAACCGTTCTGGATACCGGCAAAAACATGTTCGGCCTCCCTTTCATTCTGGGCCATGACAATAGCCGGCACTCCCATGCTCGCCAGCTCGTAAATGGTACGTCCCTGGGATGTGATGGCCAGATCGGCCCTTCCCATATACTCCGATACCCTTTTTACGTCATGATGGACAAAGATGTTTTTCTCCGGAAGGGACACCACCTCATCCTTTTTTCCGTAGGCAAAGCCTGTGATAAAATGAAATTCCACCTCTTCCCTGGCCTCATGCAGCATCATGCAGATCCGATAAAGCTTTCCCGTCAGATCGGCAGGGTCCGCGCCTCCGAAGATTATCATCACGTTTTTGACCTCATCGGAGAATTCCTTGGGCGGTTCCTCAAGGAACTCATCCCTTATACAGAAATATTTAAAACCCTCATAGACATTTGACTTCTGACGTCCGCCATGCTCATAGAGGGCATTGATCACCGCATCGGCATAGGGTGCCCCCGAACCTTCATCCTCAAAATTGACCACCCTGTCGGCATATCGCCTCACCATCTGCATATAAGAGGCGTCCGTATCAAGTATGTCGTTCACCACGATATCCGGACTGTATTCGGCGAGGACCTGCTCGTATTCGGCATCATCTTTTATCACCTTCATGGGGAAAAAGCTTTCCTTAAGCTTCTGGATCCCCAGACTGCTGTCCTCATCTGTCACAAACAGAAGCTCATGCCCGATAAGCTTATAAGCCAGAGTCAGACATCTGTATATATGCCCCATACCCAGCTTTTGCTGTCCGACCGTTCTGAACAATATCCTCTTCCGCCTCAGGATGGCCTCGGCCACGATCCAGTCCTCTTCGGTATCGATATCCACAGCCTCAAAGGAATCTATCTCATATACTCCGACTTTTTCTCCTATTCTGGAGTCTCGGTTAACGACCGTTCTCCTTGACAGGAGAAAGCCTCCCGTCTCCTGAAAATTCTTGGGAAGCTCCTGGGAATTAAGCCGTTTCTCGTAATTCTTGACTATCCTGCCTCCTTCTTCCTTCCAGGACAGGTGAGTCCTGTTTACCACGGAGATCATGGTATCCAGATCACCGCTGATAAAGTCCTCCACCGCCGAAAGCAGCGTGCCGGCCTTCAATGTGGGAGATGTGGCCTGCATGGTGAGTACCAGATCATATTTAAAACCCCTCTCTTCCTCCATCCTCTGCAGCGCATCAAAGATGACGGGATCCAGGGTAATACTGTCCCTGGCCAGTTCCTCGGGCCTCTTCAGCACCCTGATACCCTGCCTCTTCCCGGCTATGTTCTCCACTTCTTCATCATCAGTGGAAACCACGATATCCGTCTCATATTTCCCGGCCAGAGCAAGAGCATTATCCAGCGAATACTGGATCAGCGGTCTGCCGCACATGATCCTTACGTTTTTTCTCGGTATTCTTTTTGACCCTCCCCTGGCGGGGATCACTATTAATATTTTCATGACACATTCCTTTGAGGATAAAACTACGTTGTTCTCTTTTTTATCTTATTCAATAACATGCCGCCATATAATCTGATCTGGCTGCGGAACAGCAAACAGACCAGTCCGAGGGCGACTATCATCACTCCGTACCGGAGAAGAGGCCTGTCATACAGCGGCAGCAGACCGATACCTGCAGCCCCCGTAATAAAGAGCAGTACAAAATATAACAGGTCGGCATATAATCTTTCTTTCAATAACACCCTGGTGCAGAAGCAGTGAAGCCCCATGAGCAAAAGATATCCTGCAACAGTGGTATAGGCAGCAGCCAGATATCCGTAACGCCGGATAAAAATATAATTGAGTACCACATTGGCCACTGCTGCGATTATGGAATTCACCGCTATAAGCGCCGTCTTTTTATGAAACAGTTCCAGATTTACATAATTCGTATAAAAATACTGGCACAAGGTTCCGACAGCCACCGGAGGCAGCACATACATACATGCATGATAACGGGGCGCGGTCAGAAGCTTTATGGCCTCCGGACCCACGGTAATAAACGCCAGGGTCATCACACAGCCTGCCACCATCAGAAGGATATTATTATCCCTGATGGTCTTTCTCTCCTTTGCATGGAGTTTTTCGTTAAACCAGGGCAGATACGCCTGTCCTATGGCATTGGTTACGACCGATAGCAGCACCGCAATGGAATAGCCGGTGGTATAAATGCCTCCGTCGTGTCTCCCGCAATAGTTCATTATCATGAGCGAGTCTATCTTGTTCAGAATAACAAGCGCCAACCCATGGGGTATCATGGGCAGACCTATCTTCAGGGCATAAAACCAATACTCTTTATTATACAATACCCTGCCCCTTTTAATCAATGTAATATAGCACCAAAGTCCGACTGTCAGGGAAGGGAGCACCGTTCCCAGGATCTTGGCCAGGGATTTGTCAAGAGGCATGGCCAGGATCAGCACCACCGACAGGATGACCGTAGTCACACAGATGATCACGGATATGGCTATATTTTCCCAGTACTTATATTCAAACCGGTATTTATACTGCATATAATCAATGGAAGGAAAGATCACCAGATAAAAGAACATGAGAAAGATCTCAAACCTGGTGTACTGCATCAGAGTCGAAAGACGGTCCACATTCAGCATGGCCACAGCCAGGACTATGACTCCGAAGGCAGATGAAAGAGTCTGTATGGCAGACATGTATGAATCAAAAGAGTCAGGAAAATCAAGCTTTGCCCTGCCCACGGAATAAATGAGGCAAAGGCAGGTAACGGTAGTAAATATGCTGATATAAGCGTTAAAATTATCTGCCAGGGCCTTTTCCTCAGGCAGAAGAAGCCGGGTATACAAAGGGGATGTGATTATTCCCACAGCCCTTATCATTATATTCGAAACAATATACCATATTCCGCTTTTTATGACTTTATTATCCGACATGATCCAAGCTGCTTATATTTGTTTAAGCATATCCTCTCTGAGTATGGTATCTTCACTAAGATCCGTGGCAGCCGCCATGGTGCAGACCTCGTCGATCCGATCAGGCGCTATGCCCGTACCGGGACGTTTAAAGGTAAGCATCTGCGGCGTCAGTACCGTTCCCGCAGCTATATCCACCGCCGTCACGATGGACCTGCGGGCATTTTTTCTGGCTTCCTGCTCGCACTCAAGACACACCAGCTCACCGCTGCCCCTGATGGCGGACAAATGCTCGATCCGCTTAAGTATCTGCACCGCATCCCCGGGATCCATGGCATGATAGTGATCGTTTCCCTTAAGTGTCTTATCCAGCGTAAAGTGCTTTTCCACGCACAGGGCTCCCAGATTATACGCCGTGGTCACCACCTCATATTCGGGAGTGGGCTTCGTATGATCGGAATAGCCTATGATAAGATCGGGGAACTGCTCTTTGAGTGTGATGATCTTGTTAAGGTTTGCATGTTCTATGGCAGTGGGATATTCCAGAACGCAATGCAAAAGGACAAGGGGCCTGTCATTATATCTGCGTATGGAATCAACCGCCCTTTCTATCTCCGGCAGATCAGAAGCCCCTGTTGATAACAGAATGGGCTTATCCTTTTTTGCCTGGTATTCTATAAAAGGAAGATTGGAAAGATCGGAGGATGAGATCTTATAGACCTCCATCATCTCGTCCAGATAATCGGCGCTCTCAAAATCAAAGGCAGTGGAAAGAAATTCTATACCGGTCTTTTTTGCATGCTGTGAAAGCTCCAGATACTCCGGATATCTGAAGGAATCGAACTTTTTAAAAAGCTCTCGCTGGGACCTGGTACTCTCCTCAGTGATATCCCAGTAATATGGGGAATCTGCGGCAGCCAGGCTCTCGGCCCTGTAGGTCTGAAATTTCACGGCATGTATCCCCGCGGCCGCTGCCTCATCTATCATCAGCTTTGCGGCTTCCATGGGCGTAATGCCGCGGCAGGCGGCTATATCGTAATAATTTACCCCTATCTCCGCTATCAGGGTAAATTTCCCTTCCAGCAACCTGTTGATAATAAAACTATTCTCCTGCATACAGATCATCTCCTCTAATAATTCTCCCAGACATCGCTGTAATCCGGCAAAGTCCAGCCGGAGGCTTCCTTAAGTTCATAATGGTATAGCGTGTGATTGGCGCTCTCTCCCACCTTTCTCAGTGCACACCTGTCCTCCAGATACCCGCACAGGTCACTGTTTGCGGTGCTGGCGCACACATATTCGGTCCCTGTTTTTTCAAGCCCCAGCTTGAACTCCTCAGGATCTATATACCAGTTCAGGACCATGACCGCCAGGACCCTGGGATAAAACTCTTCACTGCTCTCCACATCCTCTGTGCCCAGCTGTCCCGTAACGGCTCTCAGATATTCCTCCCTGGTGCAGGTCAGCATAATGGAAGCATCATACTGCCTCAGACACATCTCATAGTCAAATTCGCAGACTGCCCGGGGAAAGTATTCCCCTTCATACCTTCCCTTTGCATCAGCATGGATCATATTTGCGATATGGGGGATCTCCGTGGGCATTTTATATATATTCGGTGACTTTATATATCCATCACTGTACAAAAACCTGCCCCCCAGGATCAGGATCAGGGAAAAAAGCACCCCGCAGGTTCCGAAAAGCAGGGGACTTTTGACATGAACACTGCATATCTTTGCCGCGGCATAAGAAAGCAGGATCACCACCGGCGTTATCCAGAAAAACCTGTAGTATTCGTTGTTTACGTCGAATACCCTGTTCAAAAGCATGGGAAACAGAGGATTATACACCGTCAAAGCCAACAGGACGCTCTGGGGGATAAATACTCTCTTTTCAGTCTCATTTCCCTTCATGAGAATATAGCATAGAGCCAGCAGGTATAAGACAAAATATCCGTATCCTCCGCTGTATTCGCGAAGACACAGCCACAGATATCCGATTCCTTCCTGTGCCACACTGATGGTCTGCAAACTATTCTTCCTTTCCGGCCAGTTCAAAAAGCCGCTTTACCGTATTCTCCCAGGAATGCTTTTTTATATCGATCCCCGAAAGCAGTCTTTTTCCGTTATGATTCTTAAGGACATTCAGCATCCTGTCGGCGATATGGCGCCCGTCCTCGGTGTCCTCGATCAGGTCGGTACTTATCACCACACCCTTGTCAAAAAGACACAGCGCGCCTGTCTGAGCCGACATGAGCAGATCACAGCCGGCCATAAGGGCTTCTATGGGAGCCAGCCCAAAGGTCTCGAAACAGCTGTTCTGGACAAAAAGATCCGACTGTTCCATAAGTTTTGTCGTTTCTTCCTTTGAAAGCAGTCCCCTGTAATCGGCATAGGGGCAGTTTTCAATAAGCTCCTGATCCGCGCCCTTTGCCCCGGCTATCACCAGGCGGCACTCCACTCCGTCTTTGTTCAAAAGAGTGACAGCCTCGCAGACCCTCGCTATACGCTTTCTTTTCATTCCGCCGCCCACACACATGATCTGAAAGGACATATCCTCATGCACGCGCATCTTTCTGGATGAACGTACATTTTCAAACAGTTCCCGGTCCAGACCGTTGGGCAGGCAATCGATCTTACCCCTGTATGCGGGATATCTGTCCTTAAGCCACTCCTCGAAAGCCGGTGAGACAGCCAGTATCCTGTCGCATTTCTCCAGGACCTGTCTCTCCACTGCCGTCATGGACTCATCCACATCACAGTTTATCTCATTCTCATATTCCACGCAGCCATGCATCCAGAAAAGCACCTGCTTTTTAAAGATCCCGGCCAGCCTTATGGCCCAAAGATTCTGTTTTGAATGACCTGACAAAAGAACAACATCACAAAACGGAAGCAAAAAAGCGATCTCAAAAAATCTGCCCGCTTTACCGGTACGTTCCAGATACATAGTCCCTTCCGGCATGGCATTCAGAAGTCCGGCCGTGGCGTTGGCCGGTCCCGTGCCGGTTTTATGATCACCGATCACGAATATCTTCATATTCCCTCGCACCCGCATTCATCATCCTTACGGCATTAAAAAAACCGTTGTCCCCCTTATACAGGGAATGCTTTCTTACTGCAAACTGCCATATCAGCAAAAAGGAAAGCCTGCCGGCCATAGCCCGGTATCCCGCTCCCCTGGATCTGAAATAATCATCCGTATAACCCTTAAACCAGGTGGACTCATTGTCCTTAAGATGAGCTATCTGGACCGGAACATACATTACCTTCATCCCCCTTTTCTTTGCCTCGAAAAGAAAAATGTTTTCCTCGCCCATCATATACCTGGCACCGGCACCGAAATTCTCATCCATAGACAGTCCGTTTTTCAAAAGAGAACTCCTCCTGAAAGCTATCTCCGGAGAAAAGATCTTCATGGCCCCGACATAAGACAGGGGGCCTTCTTTTTTCTGAACCGGCGCCTGCCTTTCCGGACGCCTGATAAAAAAAACCAGGATATCGGCCAGTGGATTTCTTTCAAAAGCCTCTTCTATCAAAGTCGCGGCTGAGTCCTCATACACACAGTCATTATCACAGAATATGCAGATATCGTCAAAAGACCCCGACCGGGCCTGTCTCAGTGCCTCATTCCTGCTCCTGGAAAGTCCCCTTTCCTTTGTGGAAAAAAGCAGCAGCCTGCGGCCGTTTTCATCGGTCTTCAGTATGTCATCCCTGTCGCACTGGTTTATGATCACCGCATCGGATCTTATATTCAGTTCATCCACAATGGACAGATCCGTTAGGTGCATGGCGGATAAAAGTACACAGACCCCCATCAAAGCCTCCTCATAACCGTCTGAAAACCGCGTTCAAAGCATAGAAGCAAAAGCAGTATGCGCTGTAAAAAACATTAAAATGCTCCACATTGCGGTAAAGATTCCAGACCCTTTTTATGGCCGTCAGCTTGTTCGACGACAGGGTTCCGTCACTTCGTCTGTACAAAGTCTTGGGGTCCGTCAGGCCATAGCCTGTGATGCCGCTCCTTAAAACCTGCCACCAGGTAGCGGAATCCTCCGAAGGAACATCGGGCATACGCATCAGTTTCTCATCCAGTTTTGTCCTGTCAAAGATCACCGTGCTCGTAAAAATGGTGGTATTCTTGACCGCCTCCCTGTAGGTTATCTTTGCGGGAACCCTGACTATCTTTGCCACCCCCACTCCATCGGGAGTAGCGTATTCATATGAGGTAAAAGAAAAGGGACAATCCCTCTCTTCCATGAATTCAAGCTGAGAAGAAAGCTTATCCGGAAACCATATATCATCCGCATCAAGAAAAGCTATGAAACGCCCCTGTGCGGCGTCAAGCCCCGCGTTCCTTGCGTTGGCAGGCCCGCTTCGTTCTTTTAAGGAGATCAGCCTGAATCTTTTATCCTCCAGATACTTTTCAATAACCTCCACGCTCTTATCCTCAGATGCATCGTCCACCAGGATGATCTCCCAGTTTTCATAGCTCTGGCTTTTGACGGAAGCTATGGTATCCTCTATGAACCGTTCCGCATTGTGAACGGGTATTATAACACTGACCATCTCATCATACATTTAAAGCGACCCTCCATTATCGGAAGCATCATCACCTTCCACACCCTCAGTGCTTTCCGGAGTGAAAAGTATCTTAACCGTAAGTATCATCAGCTTAAAATCGAGCCACAGAGAATAATTCTCAATATAATGAAGATCAAGCTTCAGCTTATCATAAGGTCTGGTATTATATTTTCCGTAAAGCTGCGCATAACCCGTGATCCCCGCCTGAACCTTGGTGCGGTAGGCAAACTCAGGCATATCCTTGATATACTTTTGTATGAATTCAGGACGCTCGGGTCTGGGTCCCACGAAAGACATATCGCCCCTGAGTACGTTGATAAGCTGCGGCAGTTCATCTATCCTCACAGTCCTTATGAACCTGCCCACGGGAGTTATCCTGTCATCCTTCTGTTTTGCCAGCTGGACGCCCTTTTTCTCGGCATCCACCACCATGCTCCTGAATTTAAGGATGTAAAATTCTCTGTTGTTTTTCGTGCAGCGGATCTGTTTATACAAAACCGGCCCCCCGTCCTGAAGCTTGATGGCTATGGCCGTCAGAAGCATGACAGGTGAGGTAAAAACGAGCAGTACTATGGACAGCACAATATCCGTAAACCGTTTGATGACCCTCTGTTCATACCCGATGGGAGAACCCTGGGTCAGCAAAAGAGGAGTATCAAACATATGGACCGAAGAAGACCCTGTAAAAATGATATCGGAAAGCTTCGGTGCGGTAAAAATACGCTTTGAATTCTCATAACAGTATTTAAAGATAGTATTCCTTCTGGTGACCTCCAGATCCCAGATTATCACGGTCTGAACGGAATCTATACGCTTATATATCTCCTCTATGGGAGCCGTGGCACAGATGGAGTCCGTAACGGTGAGCTGGTCTTTTCTCTGCTCCAGTTTTTTTACAAAACCCTCCGTTGCGTCACCGTCATATATGAGCAAGACCTGATACGGCGTAAAAAAATGCTTGTAAAGACTTCCCCACAGTTTTATCCAGAATGCCGAAAACAGAAGCTGAAGCATGGTAGCTCCCATAAGCGGGACAACCGTAGGAAAACTGAAGGAATACATCATGACGATGAGATAAAAGACACCGTTTGAAAAGCAGGCCGTAAACACCTCGGAAAACATGACCTCGCCGTTCCTGCGGCTGCCCACCAGCAGTCCGCCGAAGAGCTGGCCAAAGCCCACATAGATCACGGTATAGATACCCAGCACAAGGATATGGCCTCTGGCATACAGCTGGGTCCTGAAATCATTATTATATACATAGTGCAGTATGATATAGATCAAAAGCACATGAAAAGCCACCAGCACAGCCTCGCCCACCAGCATATAGAGTCTGCGCCAGGCTTCGGTATTCTTACTCATCCTGTTGTTCATCAGGAGCATCCTCATTTCTGACGATCAGCTGTGCTCTCACAGCACCTGCATTCACGCCTTCGGGGAGATTAAACGTCACATCCGTTTCATATATGCCCGGAGCCAGAACTCATTCCTCCGGATTATATACATTGAGGGCATCCACATAACCGGTTATCACGGTGGAATTAAGACTGTCGAAGACCTGTCCGAGACCGGTAAGCTCTACGGCCGTTACATCTCCCAGTCCTCCTACCTTTCCGATCATTCCCTCAGGCACATTCATAACCTGGATATTTGATACGGGAACCTCCACAACCTTTGACTGAAGAGCGGAAACCCCCACTGTCACTGTTGCGGTCTTTGAATTGTCCGTCAATATGATACCGTTTTCAAGATAATCCTCCAGATTGACGATCACTTTTTTATCGGAGGTGGAACCTGTGATATCCACTGCCGACGAAGGGATCACCAGACTGGTGGTGGAATCTATGACTGAAGACACGCCTGCCACCTCAACCGATTCGGGCTCGCAGAAAAGCTCTCCGGTCAGGCCGTAACCCGACGCAGGCTCTCCCTGATAACCATAGGTAAGGGGCAGCATCTTCACCTTCCATATCTGGACATTGATACCTACGGAAGTACGGCTCAATGTTATGTCGTCAAGAAACAGTTCCTGACCGTTCTCATCCCGGAGGATTATATCCTCGGTGGTGGATATATCCTGGGTCATGCCGCCCACATCCACAGTCACGCTGGCAGTCGACACCTGATCCACCTTTGTCATGGGACCAGATACCTTTACCACATTTTTATCCAGGGAAATATTTCCCACCATATAGCCCTCGGATATATCCCCGGTGGCAGAAACCTGGATATTGAGCTGACGTTCCTTGAAATTGTCTATAAGAAGAGGTATGACTTCCCTTCCCTTTATGGTAACGGCGTCTATCCTGTCGGAATATCTGGTAGCTTTTACCTCCACGGGAACGGTATCATCCGGGAAAAGCTTGCCCAGATCTGCCGTTGCCTTAAAATCATCACGGCTAAGGAGATTCTGTACCGAACGCTTTGCCTTAACCTGCACCGATACGGTACCTGAATCATCGGGAAGTTCATATACTTTGCCATTGTCTGTCAGCACGTTGGCGTTAAGTATCTCCACGGGTATGGAAGAATATGTCTTTGTAACCGTAGGATCGTCATAATTCACCACTATAAGCCAGAGAATAAATGCCACGCCAAGAGACAGTATCTTAAGCAGCGTATTATGGGTCCAGAAAGCGATAAATTTATCCTTCATTGTCCCTCCTTGGCTTCTTCCAGAAGAATTTCTTTTCATCCTTCTGAGGCTTTACGATGGCTGCCTGAAGCTTCTCCTTCAGATCATCTGGATTTACATTACCATACAGTTTACCCTTCATGGCCACCGATACCCTGCCTGTTTCCTCAGACACGATGACAGTGATGGAATCAGTGGTCTCGGATATGCCCACTCCGGCTCTGTGCCTGGTACCCAGGGCTTTAGAGAGCGCCATATTATCCGAAAGAGGCAGATAACAGGTGGCTGAAACGATCCTGTTTCCCTTTATTATGACGGCGCCGTCGTGAAGAGGCGTATTGTGCTCAAAGATATTGATCAAAAGCTGGCTGGTGACCAGCGCATCCACATCTATACCGGTCCTGGTATAATCGGTAAGAGAGTCCGCTCTCGCAATTACTATGAGGGCCCCCGTCTTTACCCTGCCCATTTCAAAACAGGCCTTGCTTATCTCATTTACGGTTTTTTCCGTGAAATCCATGTCCAGATGACGGGAATCATCCTGGGGCAGAAAACTGGCCAGTACATTTCCGCGTCCGATACTTTCCAGAGCATGCCTGAGTTCAGGCTGAAAGACGATGACCAAAGCCATGATCGCCACCATGGATGCATTTTTGACTATCCACAAAATGGTATTCATCTGAAGCAGCACAGCCATCAAAAGAAAGGCAAAGATAACCACCAGACCCTTAACTAAGGACCAGGCCCTGGTTTCCTTTGCCCATATCAATATCCTGTATACCAGAAAAGCTATTATGAGTATCTCGATTATATCCGTCCAGCCCATCTTGGGAAGAGCCGAAGTACTCAAATAGGTTTCAACAAATGAGATAATTCGTTCCAAAACAATCACCTGTGGTTATCAGTTATCACTATCCGGTCTTTTTCGGATCACTCTGGTATTATCGGTGACCCTGCCGGAAGGTCTTCCATAATTGATCCTTCCCTCCGCACTCCCGGGTCTGCCCTGGGTCTGGGGACTCCTGCCGTAAGCGGTCCCACCTCCGGAAGCAGGCCGTGACGGGGGCTGGCCGCCGTTTCCCTGGGAAGCTGCAGGTCTGCCGTAGTTTATGCTTCCGTCAGCCGGCTTTTGCTGAACGATCCGTCTGTCTCTGGGAAGAGAAGACTCGCTGCGTGAACGGGAAGAAGGAATATACGGAGCTTTTGAACCCTGAGCCGGTCTTGATGAAGACGAAGGCCTTGCGCTCTGGACAGGTCTTGGACTCTGGGAAGGCCGTGAACTCTGGACAGGTCTCACACCCGAAACCTCAGACTGCTCGTTCTGGTTCCTTTCCCTTAAAGGCCGGCGCCTGGATGAGGCGGAAGGATAACCGGAGTCATCCAGCCTGGCCTGATTAAATATGGGATAATCCTTAACGTCCCTGGAGGGCTGACTGATCTTTTTAACCGTTTTTTCCGGCGCAGCCAGCGTAACCTTGGGAACTGCCTTTACGTAATAATAATATTCATCATCCTCAAACTGCAATCGTTCGGTCCGGGTATAATCCACCGAGAACACAAAGAATTTCAGCACCATGGCAATGGCCATGGATGCCAGTCCCCCAAGGATGACACCGCCTATGGATACAGTCACCTTAACCGCCATACTGCCGGCAAGCACTGCTATCATCGATGTGAAGAAGCCGGTCATGATGGCAATGGTCCATGCATGATCCACCGGAAGCCTTCGAATTATGTAAACCACTATCACGGTGAGGGCAAAAGCAGCCGCCATCACCAGCATCTCCTTGTTGGACAAAAGCCCGTCCACCACGAACCTGAGCCTGGTCACGGTGGTCTGTGCATCCAGCGCCACGATATCCGCTTCGTTTACCTTGATGAAATCAAAAATATAATAAACCACCACACCGCAGGCACAGGATATGGCCGAAGCCGGAGAGCCGGCCAGTCCGCAGCACAGGGGTATGGCATAGGGAATATGCATCAGAAAACCCAGAGGCGTCAGTATAAGCACCAGGGCATCCGAAGGTGCAAACCTGAAATAGATCAGGAACATGATGAGAAAAACGGCTCCCATCACGATGGCGCATTCAAGAGAAAGGGCATAGACATTTGCCACGGTGTAAAGCGCTGCCAGAACGACCAGGACATTTACCGGAAGAAAGGAACACAAAAGAGCCAGCACCAGGATCAGTGCCGGATTCGAAAGACGGCTCATATAGCCGGCGTTTGCTCCTATGACGGCAAAAATGATTATCGCCAGTATAAGCTTCAATACGGGAAGTATGTAGATATCATACTTTCCGTAAATATCCTTGATATATTCCCTGATTTCCAGTATTCCAGTCATTCTTCCTCTTCGTACATAGTCGACAGCTTTTTCAATGCCAGACTATATCCCTGCAGGCTCTTTTTAGCCCTGTTGTATTTTATTGTATAAAAGAAAAAGGCAAAGACCGTAAACACTGCTATGTAAACAATGTATACGGATACTATCCTCCTGCCCATACCTACCAGATCAAATTTGTAGATATCGGCCACAAAATTTTCAAGATTGTAATATATGTATACTGCCAGCACCAGAACGAAAGCGATGGTGGCGCTTATGGCCGTCTTGACCACGTTCACGCTCACATAATCGCCACGAAAATACTCACCGATGGGAATAGTCTTTTTCCCTTCGGTGTCCTCGTAGGAAGCCATTCTGGTCATGAGTTTTATCCTGCTCTCATCCAGCATTATCCCTGTGATCTCCTCTTACCTGTCAAGGAATCTCATCCTGGCGGCCTCTCTTGCCTGGGCCTTCTTTTCCTCTACGGGCTTTTTATTAAGACCGGCGGCATCGATAAGACCCCTGGTCATGTCGTTCTTGCATTTTTCACAGAAACGTCCGCTCTTTATCATGGCGCCGCAGGATTCGCACTCTATACCCATGGCCGAATCATCGCCGAAGGTGAGGCGTTCCTCCCTGACCCACTGCTTTATCTGATTGACTTCCACTTCACAGGCCTCTGCCACCGACACGATATTGGAGGCATCCTTATGCTCGCGGATATACTCCTTAACCTCCTGGAACTTGGCCTCCAGCGCCTCCTGACACGCGGGGCAGATCTGGGGTCCCACTATATAATTGAATATCTTTCCGCACTTCTTACAATTCTTTACGTTCATTGAAAATTCCTCCCATTATCTTTTTAACAGCCTGCTGCAGCCGTAAGAAAATACACCCTGCCGGCACCCGCCTGTTTCAGAGTCCTACACACTTCATCTATGGTACTGCCTGTGGTATATATATCATCCACGAGCAACACTGTCTTTAATTTTACATCAAATTGCCCTATTTTGAAAGCATTTTTTATATTGGACTGTCTTGATGATGCATCGAGGAGCTTTTGAGGACGGGTTTTTCTGACCCTGATGACCGCATTTTCCTCCACCTTTATCCCCAGACACCTTCCCAGGTGCGCTGCCATAAGGGCCGCCTGATTGTATCCCCGCTCCCTGAGCCGGCTTTTGTGAAGGGGAACGGGTATGATTACCTCCACACCCCAGCCGTTTATGACTTCCCTGAATCTTTCGGCCAGTTTTCTGCCGTAAAATTCGGCGTATTCCCTGCGGCCCGAATATTTTAACCTGTATAAACTCTTTATCACATCTTCACTGTATGGAAAAAGTGACCTGCCGGCTTCATATTCATGATCCTTCTTTTCACAGTCCCCGCAGTATTCCGTTTCTTCATCCAAAAGAAGCTTACCGCATTTAAGACAAAACGGTCCTCTCCCAAAAGACAGCTTTTTATTGCATCCGGGACAGATCATTTTGTCATACACCTCGACTGTGCCGTCACAGATGACGCAACGCCTGGGATAAACCAGATCCAGAATGCCCTCAAGGCCTTTTTTAAATATCGATACCGCTTTTTGCTTCAATAATACGCTCCTTTAATCCCGTATATCTGACACTCTCGTTTTTGTTTGCTATCATCCTCGATACCACCTCACTGCTGCCTATGAGCAATACGCATTTCTGCGCCCTGGTGACTGCAGTATACAAAAGATTCCTGTTCAAGAGCACATCCGGGCCTCCCACCAGGGGAATGATGACTGCAGGGTACTCGCTTCCCTGTGACTTGTGAATGGTGATGGCATAGGCCAGTTCCAGTTCATCCATGTCCTGGCTCTGATATATCACGGTCCTGTTATCGTCAAACTCTACTTCCATCAGGGCGTTTACATTATCCACCCGTCTGACAGTACCTATATCACCGTTAAACACACCGGTACCGCTTTCCAGCAAAAGACCGTTCCTGCTTCTTATCTCCCATGTGGTCTGGTAATTGTTTTTTACCTGCATCACCTTATCTCCCTCACGGAATATGGTGTCGCCATACATGCGCTCGTTCTTTTCGAAAGATGCGGGATTCAGACGTTCCTGAAGTTTCCTGTTGAGATTCTCAACTCCCAGGGCGCCTTTCTTCATGGGAGCCATCACCTGAATATCCACAGGATCCACCTTGAGATGATTGGAAAGCTTTTTCGTCACCAGATACTCAATTGAAGAGATGATCACATTTTCACCGCTCCTCTCCAGGAAGAAAAAATCCTCACTTTTATTGTCCATTTTAATGCTTTCGCCGGCATTTATCCTGTGGGCATTTACGATTATATCGCTTGCCTGGGCCTGCCTGAATATCCGCGAAAGGAACGCTGCGGGATAAATTCCCGAGGCAATGATATCCTTGAGCACGCTCCCCGGTCCCACGGAAGGAAGCTGGTCGGCATCCCCCACCAGCAAAAGCTTCATACCCGGTGTGACTGCCTTGAGCAGGGCGTGGAACAGAAAAACATCCACCATGGAAACCTCATCCACGATAACCACGTCCGTTTCCAGAGGATTATCCTCATTTCTGGCAAAGGAAAGATGTGCCTCGCCCCCTACTTCCAGCATACGATGGATGGTCCTGGCCTCATACCCCGTGGCCTCACTCATACGCTTTGCCGCTCTTCCCGTAGGCGCCGCAAGCATCACATCCATACCGTTTTCATCAAAATAATCAAGAAGGATCCTGATTATGGTGGTCTTTCCCGTACCGGGGCCGCCGGTGATTATACTCACCCCGTTGCATATTGCCATGACCACGGCTTCCCTCTGCCCCTCATCCAGCTCCATGCCATGCTTTTTTTCTATATGTGCTATCTTTTCATACACCTTCGGATCGGCCTGAGACTCATAATGTATCCTTGAAAGAGCTCCGGCACAGCCCAGTTCGGTATAGTAATTCAGGGAAGTATATATACATCTTTCCCCGTCCCTGATACTCTCCACCAGCCGGGATTCCATGATGAGCTCATCCAGCATATCCGTGACCGCCTCTTCTCCCACATCCAGAAGTCTGGACGCTCTGGAAAGCAGGATATCGCAGGGCAGGAACATATGCCCCTCCGCCTGGGCGCTCATAAGGGTAAAGATAAGCCCGCTCTGTATCCTGAAAGGCGAATCCGGATTCACTCCGATCTTTACCGCGATCTCATCAGCCCGCTTAAAACCTATCCCGTCTATATCCTCCACCAGCTTATACGGATTACGGGCCATCACCTCAAAAAGAGAGGTGCCATACTTTGCATATATCTTTGCCGAGAAAAGGGGGCTTATCCCAAGGGACTGCAGATACATCATGGCTCTTCGCATATCCCGTTTCTCGCTTACCTGCTCTGCCATGATCCTTGCGGTGCGCTCGCTTATGCCCTTTATCTGAACCAGTCTCTCAGGCTCTTCCTCCAGCACTCTGAAGGTATCCTCGCCAAAAGCTGATACAATGCGTTTTGCAAGAGCCGGTCCTATCCCCTTTATGGTACCCGAACCAAGGTATCGCTCAATGGCTGCGACACCTTCAGGCTCCTTTATCTCATAGGTTTTTACATTGAATTGGTCTCCGTATTCCGGATGACGGGTGTGTTCCCCTTCGACCTGAATATACTGACCTGATTCCACAGAGCTGAAAATACCGGTGAGAGTAATAGTCTCACCGTCATCAGTCTCCAGATCCAGGACGGTATACCCGTTAGTTTCATTTCTGAATCTGATATGATCTATATAACCTTCAAGCTGCGACATATTATCTTATCACTACGCCTCTTCTCCACCCGAAACCGGGGGGATCTGTGCAGCGGGTGAATAATTTCTCTTCATCTGCTCATACATCTGCTGGGCAAGCCCCAGTCCCGCCTGGGACTGAATATTCTCGGATACTTTTTGCAATGTCTCATCCATAAAGTAATCCACCAGGTTCTGGGTGGAGGAATCCTGTGAAAACGACGTATCCGGAACGGTCTTTTTCACTTCCTTGAGAACCTGTTCGATAAAATACGATTCAAACTGTTTGCAGACATCCATAAGCTCCTTGTCATCCGCGCCGGAGTAATCCTTTGAGGCTGCATCCTTCGCCGCGCGGGCCGTCTGGTCTGCCTTTTTATTCAGGGCGTCTGTCATATATTTGGAATTGAGATTATTTATCGATCCGAAATCCATCTAATTACCTCTTAAGCTGGTTGGCCTGCTGCATCATCTCATCCGTGGTGGTTATGGCCTTTGAATTGAGTTCATAAGCTCTCTGTGCCACAATAAGATTCACCATCTCATCTGCGACCTGGACATTGGAGCCCTCCAGATAGCCCTGCCTCATGATACTGGGAGTAAGATTGTCGTTATCGGCCTCATTCATGGGCTCTCCGGACGCAGCCGTAGGTCTGTAAAGCGTGTCACCTTCCTTGTTCAGGCCGGCGGGGTTCTGGAACTGCCACAAGCCTATCTGAATATCCATGGGCTGCATATTGTTGTCATCATCCGGATACATGAGCATACCGGAAGCGTCCACCTGGACCTTGCTTGCCACAATGTCCTCGATGTCACCGATGACTACCGGCTCACCGTCCACATCCAGCACGGGATGCCCGTCCATATCGGTAAGTGTCAGTCCGTCAACGCCCAGAGACACATTAAAATTACCGTTTCTGGTATAATAAGGATTCCCATCCTCGCCCATCACGGCAAAGAACCCGTCTCCGCCTATGGCAAAGGCATAGTTGTTTTCCGCCGCAAGAAAAGCGCCCTGGGAAAACTGGGAAGTGATCGCCGCATTCCTGACACCCAGACCCACCTGTGCACCTACCGGCTTCTGCTCACCGTTGGCCGTGGTAGTCTTTGTCTGGATGGTCTGATACAAAAGAGACTTGAATTCGTTGGTCTCCGTCTTATATGCAGTGGTGTTTACATTAGCCAGGTTATTGGCTATGGTATCTACGTTATTCTGTTGTGCTATCATGCCTGTTGCGGCTGTCCACAATGATCTGACCATAATTCATCCCCCTAAAACACAAAGCAGTTCAAATTACTGCAGCCTGCCCACCTGTCCTGTGGCGATCTCCAGCGACTCATCCATAGTCTGGATCACCTTCTGGTTTGCTTCATACTGCCTGGAAACGGCGATCATATTTACCATTTCCTGAACTATCTCCACGTTTGACTGTTCCAGATATCCCGAATAAACCTGGGCTTCCCCCGCCTGTACAGGCTGTTCGGGATCTATCTGGTACATATTTTCACCATATTTTTCCAGGTAATCATAGTTCTCGAAATCGGCCACCTGGATCTGGGCCACAAATTCGTCATTGGCCGTTATGGTACCGTTCCTGCCTATGGCAACGGTAGCAAAAGGATCCATGGTGATATGGTTGCCGTTTACATCCAGCACATAATCACCGTCCTTCGTCACCAGAGTACCCTCCTTGGTAAGGGTAAAGGTACCGTCTCTGGTATACTTCACCGACTGGTTACCCTCTTTGTCGGTATAATCCAGTGCGAAGAAACCCTTGCCGGAAAGTGCCAGATCAAAGGTGTTCCCCGTCTCTTTAAAGGCGCCCTGATTCCAGTCCGTATAATTCTCGCCTATCTTAACGCCCATATTGAGTATGCCCATCCTCTTGGGAATGTTCCACTCGGAGGTATCCTTTATCTTTACACCCATCACATCCTTAAAGGACTGGGATGTGGCACCCTCTTTTTTAAAGCCCGTGGCATCAAAATTAGCCAGGTTATTGGTAAGGGTATCCATCCTGTGCTGTTCGTTTATCATGCCTGTATAGGCGGTATAAAGACCTTTTACCATGAATATACCTCCTTAAGGTACTTCCTAATCCCTGTCGTTAGCCAGGAATTCCACATACTTTCCCGTGCCTATGGCTACCGCCGTCATGGGATCCTCGGTGGTCATGGTGTTGATGCCGGTACGGTCACATATCAGATCCTCAAGACCTCTGAGCAGGGAACCGCCGCCCGTAAGGACTATGCCCCTGTCAGCTATATCCGCTGCCAGCTCGGGAGGAGTGCGCTCCAGTACGGAATGTATCGCATCCACTATCTGGGAAGTAGCCTCCCTTAAAGCCTCCTCAGTCTCCTCCGAAGAAACCTTTACCGTCCTGGGAAGACCCGTCACCAGATGACGGCCCCTGACGTCCATATAATCCACCTCAGTCCTTCTGAAGGCTGAGCCTATCTTTATCTTTATATCCTCGGCAGTTCTCTCGCCGATCAGCAGGTTATGCTTTTTACGCATATACCTGACTATAGCTTCGTCAAAATCGTCTCCCGCCACCTTTACGGAGGTGGAGACCACAGTACCGCCCAGTGAGATGACAGCTATATCCGAGGTACCGCCGCCTATGTCCACGATCATATTGCCGCAGGGCTTCGTGATATCTATACCGGCGCCTATGGCTGCCGCAATGGGTTCCTCGATTATCTTTACATCCCTGGCGCCCGCCTGGTAGGTCGCATCCTCGACTGCCTTCTTCTCCACTTCAGTAACCTGTGAAGGCACGCACACCGCTATGATGGGCTTACGGAAAGTCCTCTTACCTATAGCCTTCTGGATGAAATACTTCATCATCTTTTCCGTAACCGTATAATCAGAGATAACTCCCTGTCTCAGGGGTCTGACTGCCACTATGTTTCCGGGAGTACGTCCCAGCATGAGTCTGGCGTCTTCACCTATGGCTTTTATCTTATTGGTGTCTCTGTCAAAAGCAACCACCGAGGGTTCCTTGAGCACGACACCCTTTCCTCTGATATATACAAGGATACTCGCTGTTCCGAGGTCAATTCCTATGTCTGTATAAGGCATCTTTTATCCCCTTTCAAATGCATTAACAAAATAGTGCACTATTCATCATAAAACACTTTATTCAACTTTTCAAGACAGATAGAGCATCTACAGGGGTAAAAAAATTCGCCGTCCGTGGCAGATATGTTATGCAAAATGAATAACTCTCCGGTATCCTTACCGTCAAAATATTTATCGGACGATGCCCTTCTTTTCTTAACCCCGACATATTTTACCCAAGAATCTTTTTCAAAAATTTTCCCGTATGAGATCTTCTGCTCTTTGCGACCTCCTCCGGAGTACCTGTGGCAACCACTTCTCCGCCGCCGTCGCCGCCTTCGGGTCCCATGTCTATGATATAGTCGGCCGTTTTTATCACATCCAGATTGTGTTCTATGACAACTACCGTATTTCCATCCTGCGAAAATCTTCTCAGTATCTCCACCAGACGTCTCACATCCTCAAAATGAAGACCCGTGGTAGGCTCATCCAGAATATACACCGTACGTCCGGTAGCCCTTTTGCTGAATTCCGTTGCCAGTTTTATCCTCTGTGCCTCGCCGCCTGAAAGCTGGGTGGAAGGCTGTCCCAGCTTTATGTACGACAGTCCCACATCCTTGAGACACTCTATCTTTCTGCGGATGGAAGGCAGGTTCTCAAAAAACTTCACGGCATCCTCAACTGTCATATCCAGGACATCATATATGTTCTTATCCTTGTATCTGATCTCCAGGGTCTCCCTGTTATAACGCATGCCTCTGCACACCTCACAGGGGACATATACGTCCGGCAGGAAATGCATCTCTATCTTTTTTATCCCGTCGCCTCCGCAGGCTTCACATCTGCCGCCCTTTACATTAAAGGAAAATCTCCCCTTCTTGTAACCTCTGGCCTTTGCATCGGGCGTGGACGCGAACAGATCCCTTATGGCATCAAAAACTCCCGTATAGGTGGCAGGATTTGACCTGGGGGTCCTGCCTATGGGAGATTGGTCTATGGCGATCACCTTGTCCAGCTGCTCCAGTCCCAGAATGGCCTCATGCTTACCGGGAACGATCCTGGCCCGGTTCAGATCCCTGGCCAGACGCTTATGCAGTATTTCATTTATAAGAGACGACTTCCCCGATCCGGAAACTCCCGTGACCACCGTCATGATCCCCAGAGGTATATCCACATCCACGTTCTTAAGATTACTCTGACCCGCGCCCTTTATGGGGATATATCCGGCAGGCTTCCTTCTTTCTTCGGGGATGGGTATAGTCTTCTTCCCCGCCAGATACTGGCCCGTGATGGATTCCTTTACACCCATCAGCTGCTTTGCGGTGCCCGCTGCGACCACCTCTCCGCCATGAACTCCGGCACCCGGACCAATGTCCACGATATAATCGGCAGCCAGCATGGTCTCCTCATCGTGCTCGACCACGATAAGGGTATTCCCCAGATCCTTGAGATCCTTAAGCGCTGCCAGAAGCTTTGTGTTATCCCGCTGATGCAGGCCGATGGAGGGCTCATCAAGAATATAAACTACCCCCACCAGACCGGATCCTATCTGTGTGGCCAGCCTTATACGCTGTGATTCACCACCGGAAAGAGAAGCCGTGCTCCTGCTTAAGGTCAGATATCCCAATCCCACCTGATTTAAAAAACCCACCCTGGCTTTTATCTCCTTAAGAATCTGTCCGGATATCAGCTGCTGTCTTTCGGACAGGTCTATTTTTTCCAGATAATCCGTCAGGGCTACAACAGACATGGATGTCATCTCATATATGTTCTTATCGGCCACCGTAACGGCAAGGGAAGTCTTTTTAAGCCTCATGCCTTTGCATGCGTTACAGGGAGTGATCTGCATATATTCCTCATACTCGGCCTTCATACTGTCGGAACCCGTCTCCCTGTATCTGCGTTCCATATTTCTGATAAGGCCCTCAAATTCCACATCATACACGCCCTCTCCCCTCTGGCCTTTGTAATGTACCTTAACGATGGCGGAAGGCCCGTTTATAAGCATGTCGCGGACCTTGGGGCTCAGGGTCTCATATGGCGCATCCATGGAAAACTTATAATACTTTGAAAGAGCCAGGAGCAGAGCGTAAGTAAAGCTCTTGGGGTCATTGGAACTCTGCCAGCCCATACAGGATATGGCACCCTCCTTCAATGAAAGCTTTTTATCAGGGATCATCAGATCTTCGTCAAATTCCATCTTGTAGCCTATTCCCGCACACACGGGACAGGCTCCGAAGGGATTGTTAAAGGAAAAGGAACGGGGTTCCAGCTCCGGTATTGATATACCGCAGTCCGGACAGGCAAAACTCTCCGAAAAATACAATTCCCTTTCGCCCGAAACATCAACCTGCAAAAGCCCCTCCGACAACTTTAACACAGTTTCCACCGAATCCACCAGACGGGTCTGTATCTCCGGCTTTACCACCAGACGGTCAACCACTATCTCTATGCTGTGCTTCAGATTTTTGTCAAGACTGATATCCTCAGAAAGATCATATATGCTGCCATCCACTCTCGCCCTTACAAAACCGCTTTTCTTCGCCTGTTCCAGGACCTTTTCATGGCGTCCTTTTTTACCCCTGACAACAGGAGCCAGAAGCTGTATCTTGCTCCCCTGGGGCAGGGACAGTATGGCATCGGCCATCTGATCCGCGGTCTGACGCTCTATCACCTTGCCGCACTCAGGGCAGTGCGGGATCCCCACCCTTGCATATAAGAGACGGATATAATCATATATCTCCGTCACCGTTCCCACAGTGGATCTGGGGTTCTTATTCGTGGATTTCTGATCTATGGATATGGCGGGAGAAAGCCCTTCTATCTTTTCCACATCGGGCTTTTCCATCTGTCCCAGGAACTGCCTGGCATATGACGACAAAGACTCCATATAACGGCGCTGTCCCTCCGCATATATAGTATCAAAGGCCAGGGAAGATTTCCCTGACCCCGAAAGTCCCGTGAGCACCACAAAAGCATCCCTTGGCAGATCCACGTCTATATGCTTCAGATTATTTTCCGCCGCCCCCCTGACACGAATGAATTTCGTGTATTTTTCAGGTGCAAATATATTCTTATTCTTTTTCATGATATTAAAATCCCCGTCTGGTCAAAAAGCGTCCACGCCATTATATCAAAGAAAACCTGCTTTGTTAACATGAAATTTTATGGCGTTTTTCACCGACGGACAGGAAAACATCGTCCCGCAGGAGCTGCGATCAAAACCGGCTTGTAAACAGCCCGTAAATATGTTACAGTTACAGGGTCAGAGACCGCAGTCTTTGACTCTGTTTTTCTTTGCATGACGAACTATGATCATTGATCACAAGCGCTCATGCGGCGCCATACAGGCGTACTTAACTCAATTCTGATTTTCAAAAGTGGATCCACGCTTTAGAAACCCCGGATTAACAAAAAAAGCGCAGGATCATTTGGAGATCAGCCATACTGATCCTGCCGTACATGACAGTCGAAAAAGGAGGATTGTGTATGGGGAAAACTATGACAAAGAAGAAAAATGTAGGATTTAAAAATATATCCGGTAACATTGACC
>JAEEZH010000227.1 GCA_016288495.1 Lachnospiraceae bacterium | reverse complement strand
TGTCCTGATCACAGTGGCAGCCTGCTATGCATTCAGGTTCTTCAAGAAGAAAGATGCAGGCGTTTCGGGCGCGGCATGATCATGTAGCATTGCTGATGACAGCGCAATAAACTATGGGAATTATTTAGTATCTCAGAATGTCACCTGCAAAAGCCGGATTATTGATCAAGAATTGGTTATGATACACATCCCGCTTTTGCCGGTGTCACAATTTCCGAATGAGTATAATTGAGAAAAATTTAAGGGAACTTAACAGACTTCGCGATTTGCAGCAGCGTCCTCACTGGATGAACAGCCTTCATCCTTTGGGGAAGCTGCTTATTAGCGTTGCTTATATCTTCTTTGTGACTTCTATCCACAAGTACGATATAACCCGGTTGATACTCTTTTCCATCTATCTTATCTTCGCATATACCATCGGCGAACTCTCGGTCAGAGAGGGACTTTACAGGATGCGGCTGATCCTGCCTCTGCTGATCTTCGCCGGGATCTTCAATCCGTTTTTGGATAAAGAAATCCTCTTTTACATCGGGAGTCTTGGCATTTCCGGCGGAGTCATTTCCATGATCACCATGACAATAAAGGGATTCTACACGGTGCTTGCGGTGTATGCGCTGATAGCCACCACCTCCATCGATGATATCTGCTATGCCCTTAGGTGCATCCACGTCCCGAAGATCCTGGTTACGGTGATCATGCTGATCTACAGGTATTTTGATGTAATGGCAGGCGAGGCAGACCGCATAACCACGGCATATATGCTCCGCGCACCCTCCCAGAAGGGCATTCATTACAAAGCATGGGGCACTCTGGTCGGTCAGTGGCTCCTTCGCAGCATGGACCGCGCCGAGGTAGTCTACGAGAGTATGCTGCTCCGCGGCTTTAAGGGGGAGTTCGCCGGAAGGAAAAGAAAGACTGCCCCGCTTGATGTGATCTACCCTGTAGTCTGGGTTGGAATATTCGCTGTGATCAGGTATTGTGTTTGAGGATTTATGCCTTTTTTGATCGAATGTAGGACGAGGCATAAAAATTGATTTGTGAATCTATGGCACAACCGGCAATATTGGAGAAAAAGCCATAAAAGTGACAACCATATGCGTTAGGGGCCGCCCCGATGAGGTGTATTTGATGAAGACAGGAATTCACGGAATACTTATAAAGGCCGAACATCTCGGCTTTGAATACGAAAAAGGAATAAAAGTTCTGGAAGATATATCTTTTACTGCAAAAGAGGGCGAGAGCATCGGGATAATCGGTGCCAATGGTATCGGAAAATCCACGCTGATGAAGCTGATGGTAGGACTGTACACCGATTACCAAGGGGTGCTTGAAATTGCTGGGCATAGGGTTGAGAAAAAGAACCTCAACCACATCCGCGAGCACATCGGCTACGTGTTTCAGGATTCGGACAGCCAGTTGTTCATGTCCACGGTTGAGGACGACGTTGCATTCGGCCCACGAAATTACGGTTTGTCAGATGACGAGGTGGAGCAGCGTGTGGTGAAGGCGCTTCAGGCCGTTCACATCTCTGAGCTGCGGAAGAAAAAGACATACCATCTCTCCGGTGGCGAAAAGAAGCTGGCATCTATTGCGACCATTCTTGCCATGAATCCGGATATCATCATAATGGACGAGCCGTCTGTTGCCCTTGATCCCAGAAACCGCAAGAACCTTATAAAAATCCTAAAAGAGATAAAAGCCTTAAAGCTGATAACAAGCCATGATCTTGATTTCATCATGGACACATGCGATAGGACGATCCTGATAGATGATGGCAGGATAATCGCTGATGGTGATACGGATACCATCTTAAGGGATAAAGACCTGTTGGAGAGCCACGGCATGTGAGTCACTGGGGACGTTACAGTTTGACTCACCCTACATTTGTGAAAATTGTCTAAAATCCGTTGAGAGCCATACCGTAAAATGATAAAATAGTCATAGGATTGTGATTTGCCAACACCCCATATTTGACGAAAGGCATTACCTTATAATATGGGCGGCAAATCCCCGGTGATAATCAAAAAATCATGGAGGGAACAGGTTATGGCAAGAAAAGTAGTACTGGCAGGTGCGTGCAGAACAGCGATCGGAACGATGGGTGGAGCACTTTCAACAACTCCGGCTCCGGTCCTTGGAACGATAGTGATAAAGGAGGCCCTGAAGAGAGCCGGCGTTGAGCCCTCTCAGGTTGACGAGGTATACATGGGATGCGTTATCCAGGCCGGTCTGGGACAGAACCCCGCAAGACAGGCAGCGCTGAACGCCGGGATTCCTGTAGAAGTTCCCGCCACAACCATCAACGTTCTCTGCGGATCAGGCCTTCACTGTGTGAATCTTGCAGCCAAGCTCATCGGTATGGGCGACGCTGACATTATAGTTGCCGGCGGTATGGAGAACATGTCAATGGCACCTTATCTGATGCAGCAGGGCCGTTACGGTTACAGAATGGGCTCCGGCGAACTGCAGGATGCCATGATCAAGGATGCGCTGACGGATGCTTTCGGCGGCTACCACATGGGCATCACAGCCGAGAACATCGCCGAGCAGTGGCATCTGACAAGGGAGCAGCTCGATGAGTTCGCAGCCTGGTCACAGAACAAGGCCGAGAAAGCCATCGCAGATGGCAAATTCAAGGAAGAGATAGTTCCTGTCGAGATTAAGAAAAAGAAAGAGACCATCATTTTTGATACAGACGAAGGTCCGAGAAAAGGCGTAACAGTAGAAGGCATCTCGCATCTTAAGCCCGCTTTCAAGAAGGACGGCGGTGTTGTTACAGCAGCCAATTCATCAGGCATCAACGACGCAGCTTCAGCCATCATCGTCATGAGTGAAGATAAGGCAAAAGAGCTGGGCGTGACCCCCATGGCTACCTGGATAG
>JAEEZH010000226.1 GCA_016288495.1 Lachnospiraceae bacterium | reverse complement strand
TGTCCTGATCACAGTGGCAGCCTGCTATGCATTCAGGTTCTTCAAGAAGAAAGATGCAGGCGTTTCGGGCGCGGCATGATCATGTAGCATTGCTGATGACAGCGCAATAAACTATGGGAATTATTTAGTATCTCAGAATGTTACCTGCAAAAGCCGGATTATTGATCAAGAATTGGTCATGATACACATCCCGCTTTTGCCGGTGCCACAATTTCCGAATGAGTATAATTGAGAAAAATTTAAGGGAACTTAACAGACTCCGCGATCTGCAGCAGCGTCCTCACTGGATGAACAGCCTTCATCCTCTGGGGAAGCTGCTTATTAGCGTTGCTTATATCTTCTTTGTGACTTCGGTTCACAAGTACGACATAACCCGGTTGATCCTCTTTTCCATCTATCTGGTCTTCGCTTATACCATCGGCGAACTCTCGGTCAGAGAGGGACTTTACAGGATGCGGCTGATTCTGCCTCTGCTGATCTTCGCCGGGATATTCAACCCGTTTTTGGATAAAGAAATCCTCTTTTACATCGGGAGCCTTGGTATTTCCGGCGGAGTCATTTCCATGATAACCATGACAATAAAGGGCTTTTACACAGTGCTGGCGGTGTATGCCCTGATCGCCACAACCTCCATCGATGACATCTGCTATGCCCTCAGGTGCATCCACGTCCCAAAGATCCTGGTTACGGTGATCATGCTGATCTACAGGTATTTTGACGTGATGGCAGGAGAGGCAGACCGCATAACCACGGCATACATGCTCTGCGCACCTTCCCAGAAGGGCATCCATTACAAAGTATGGGGCACCCTGGTCGGTCAGTGGCTCCTTCGAAGCATGGATCGCGCCGAGGTAGTCTATGAGAGTATGCTGCTCCGCGGCTTTAAGGGGGAGTTCGCCGGCAGGAAAAGAAAGACTTCCCCGCTTGATGTGATCTACCCTGTGATATGGGTGGGAATATTCGCTGTGATCAGGTATTTGGTTTGAGGATTTATGCCCAAACAGCTGATAAACTGAAAAGGGCCATAAAATCAAGGGGCAAAATCTATGGCACAACCGGCAATATTGGAGAAAAAGCCATAAAAGTGGCAGTCATCTGCGTTAGGGGCCGCCCCGATGAGGTGTATTTGATGAAGACAGGAATTCACGGAATACTTATAAAGGCCGAACACCTCGGCTTTGAATACGAAAAAGGAATAAAAGTTCTGGAAGACATATCTTTTACTGCAAAAGAGGGCGAGAGCATCGGGATAATCGGTGCCAACGGTATCGGAAAGTCAACGCTTATGAAGCTTATGGTAGGACTGTACACCGATTACCAGGGGGTGCTGGAAATTGCGGGGCATAGGGTAGAGAAAAAGAACCTCAACCACATTCGGGAGCACATCGGCTATGTGTTTCAGGATTCGGACAGCCAGTTGTTCATGTCCACGGTAGAGGACGACGTTGCATTCGGCCCACGAAATTACGGTTTGTCAGATGACGAGGTGGAGCAGCGGGTGGTGAAGGCGCTTCAGGCCGTACACATCACTGAACTGCGGAAGAAAAAGACATACCAGCTCTCCGGTGGCGAAAAGAAGCTGGCATCCATCGCGACCATTCTTGCCATGAATCCGGATATCATCATTATGGACGAGCCGTCTGTTGCCCTTGATCCCAGAAACCGCAAGAACCTTATAAAAATCCTAAAAGAGATAAAAGCCTTAAAGCTGATTACAAGCCATGATCTGGACTTTATCAGGGACACATGCGTAAGGACAATCCTGATAGATGATGGCAGGATAATTGCTGATGGTGATACGGATACCATATTAAGGGATAGAGAGCTGTTGGAGAGCCACGGCATGTGAGTCAGTGTGGCCGTTCAGTTTGAGTCAGTGGGCCGTTCAGTTTGAGTCAGTGGGGACGTTACAGTTTGACTCATGAGTTAAAACTCATGAGTCAAACTGTAACGTCCCCACTGACTCCCCACTGACTCACCCTACATTTGTGAAAATTGTCTAAAATCCGTTGAGAGCCATACCGTAAAATGATAAAACAGTCCTAGGATCGTGATTTGCCCACACCCCACACTTGCCGAGAGGCATTACCTTATAATATGGGCGGCCCATCCCCGGTGATAATCAAAAAATCATGGAGGGAACAGGTTATGGCAAGAAAAG
>JAEEZH010000225.1 GCA_016288495.1 Lachnospiraceae bacterium | reverse complement strand
GTTTATGACCGGGCATATGCATGGGATAAATATCTTTATTATTATATTCGGTCAGCTTGTCGATAAATTGCGACATGGGTTCACCTCCTGTCTGTAGGGTGGGTTATGATCCGTTCATAAATTGTTCGTAGCGCTTGTTGCTCGTCTCACTCTCCCTGAGGATATTCTTCCGCAGTGTTCTGAACCTGTTCCTGGGCAGATTCCTGTGTCTGATCCTGGGACTGTGCCCCGGATTCTCCTCCGCCTTCGGTGGTCTGTGCCTGTAGTGCCGAAGGGTCCAGAAGACCTGCTTCTATCAGGAGCTTCAGCTGCTCCTGTTCGGGCGTGAGCTCTTCTTCTTCTTCGGGCGGTTCCTTACCGCCGTATACCAGAACAGCTTCGCCCTTTTGTATTATATCATAGATGGAGGCCGCTTTCTTCGTCGGCAGATTCACACAGCCGTGGGATCCATTTGTGACATAGATATCGCCGCCAAAGGAGGACCGCCAGCTGGCATCATGAAGCCCCACATTGCCGTTAAAGGGCATCCAGTAGTCCACATGCGAAGAATAGTTGTCTCCTGTCAGATAGGTATCCGTTTCCTTATAGGTGATGGAGTAGGTGCCTACGGGGGTGACTCTTTTTTTGTTCACACAGCCCGATACGCAGTCGGAATCCTCCACCAGCTGCCCATCCCTGTACACATATACATGCTGGGCGTCAAGATCGACTTCCACATAGGAATCGCCCCAGTCATTCTCGCCATACTGACAGGCTTTTCCGAAATATACCGGTTCCCGCTTTCCCGAAGCCCCGGACAGAACAGCCTCCGTGAGCTGTGTCGTCTCGGTGGCACGGTCCATCCACCAGCCGTAATCGCCACCCTTTACCTCAACAGTTTCCCCGGTATGGCTCTTAAGATGCCTGGTCTTTCCGAAGGTATCGTAGGTACGGGCCAGTTCGTTCACGAAATCCTTTATCCTTGTCTCATCCAGTGTGACCGAGGTGCCTTCTATGGCGCACCATTCCTTTACCCTGGAACCGTTTACCTTTATCACATCATCACCGAATTCATAGGTGATGTTCACGGAGCAGTATCTGTTAAGGTTATCGCACAGAGTGTTGAGGGTCTGATCGTCACCCTTTATGGAAGCACTCTCATAACATTCATCGGACAGCGTCACCTCGTCATCCATGACACCTACCGCGGCCTTTATCTCCTGTCTCACCTTGAGATCGACCGGCTTGCTCCCATCGGTCTCGGGTACTATAAAAAAGCCCTTATCCCCTGATTCATCCGATATATGCGCATCTTCCGGCTCAACTACATTTTCCGGATCAAAAACCGACAGCCCGGATATGATGTTATCAAGCTTACTCTCCGAATAGCCCACCACCGTTTCCGTAGTCAGCCGGGTCTCCTTGAACAGGCATACGGGCCAGGCGAAGGGATTCTGGGATTTCAGAATATCCCTGAACTGGTTGCTCATCTGCGGCTGCAGATCTATGCTGGCCGAATCGATGGTCTCCGTTATATCTCCTCTGGCATGGACCGTCAGCACATAATCCCCCACATGAGAAAGCATTTCCTCTTCCACCTCGCCGGCAGTCTTGCCAAAGGCCTCCTTGTCGTTCACATAGGTCTTGAAGGAAAAATGTGTGACAAAATACGCCGATATGCCCACATATATTATCAAAACGATCACCAGAGCTATGATCAGCAGCGTCATGTAATATTCGGTTCTTCTCTTTCTTTTTCTCTTTCTTCTGTTTCTTCTCTGATCCATTTTAAAGGTTATGAAACAAAGGAGACTGTTCCTTCATCTCACTCCAGCAGATAATCATATTTTCCCATGTTCCAGGCGATGACGGTCTTAAGCCGCTCCATGGAAAACAACTCTCCCTTTGTCATCTCGCAGATAATATCATAATACTGTGCCAGCTTTTCATCCTCTATGCGGTTACCGCCATACATCACGCTTTCCCGGTATCCGGCAGGCACCTGCCTCTTCAGATGTCCCACCCGCCAGGTATCCTGCTTTATGGCAGGAAGCTTTGACAGAAAGGGATCGCCCAGACAGTAGGTATCGTTCAGATACAGATCGGAATTGTAGTACACAAGGATCCCGGCCGCATTGTCGAGGATGCCACCGGGCACTCCCTGGGCTCTCAGTTCATCGGGAGCCTGATAATTCCAGGTATCTTCTATGCACATGCGTCCTTCCTTCATCAGAGAACGCACATTTGAATAAAAGCCCGTAGTGGGCGAATAATAAGCTCTTTCATCCGAAATAGCCCCGCCCGGAGCGTATTTCCCGTTAACAAGATACTCCCTGCCTATCCCGGCTCCGAGAGTACCCGCCAGCACCAGACAGGCCACAACGGCTATGCTGAAGGCGTTTTTGCAGATGCCGGAAAACCTGAAATTCCTTCCGGCCATGTCATTCATCAGTTGGATGATCCCGGCCACGGCTATGATGTGCATGACGGTAAAATGCCTGCCCATCATAAAATCCCCGCCTATATAAATGATATAGGCCCCATAGAGCAGGATCCCCAGAGAGGCCATGATGCTCTTTATCTCACGGCCGATAAATGAAAGGACCACAAAAAGCGCCGGTATCAGTATCACCATGGGATCGTTTATCAGGGTGTAATACACATACCACACGCCCTTTTTCATATATTCCACGGTACTGATACCCGCCCCCAGCTTTACAAAGGCCGTATTCGGCACCCAGAATCCGTAATAAAAAAATGAAAACAGCTCCCAGAGTATAAAGGGAAGCAGTCCTATGGGCGTCAGTATGCAGGCTTCCAAAAAAGTCACATCCCGCCTGCGTTTAAGGAATACATATACGATGGGCGGTACCAGATACAGCACCGCATCCATCCTGGCGGTAGCCAGAAAAGCGAGGATCAGTGCCAGAGCCAGCATCTGGTTTCGCTCAAATTTCTCCTTTGACCAGTAGAGCCTGTAGAACAGCATGCACAGGAAAAACAGCAGGCAGTTCTCAAGCCCCGAAGTGGTATAACTCACAAAGGCCGCGCTTCCCGTAAGCGCAGCAAAGGCAAACAGCATCTGTTCCTTTGACCTGCAGATAAAAAAAAGTATCAGGCCAAGAGCCGCGGTGGAAAAGATCACATTGACCGCTATGGAGGTAAAAAACATCTCCTTAGTGATCATGTATGCCAGGGCTATGATAAGCGTATATACAGGTCCTGTGCTGGCGTTTGCCCGCTGACCGGCGTTGTACACAAAGCCCTCTCCCTGGGCCAGATGCTTAGCCATGACATAGCCATGATAGGCGTCGTCACTCTGCCATGCCAGAAGAGTGATGATGAATGCAAAGATCACAAGAAGTACTATTCTCAGTATGATATCCTTTTTAGACATTCTCTTCTCCCTGCGTATCTCCGGTAAGATCGATAAGCTGCATCTTTTTCTTTATCACGGGAGCTCTGAAAATATCCTTCTTTGTCAGGAATCTGTTGTTCCATGCGGTCTTAAAATACTTGAAATTATCAAAAAATCCGTTCTGGGACTCTCCTTCGGTCCTGGCCTTCCAGTGTCCGGGCACCTCGATAAACTTAACCCCCAGCCTGATGGGCTTAAGCGCAGTCTCCAGAAACAGCGGATGCTTGAGCTCCGTCCATTTGATCCGGCGCATCAGGGCTGTGGGAAACATCCTGTAGGCATAGGTGATATCCGTAAGATCCACAAAATAGAACATGGCGATAGCTCTCTCAAAAATGAGATTGCACACCAGCTTGATCTTGTTATAGCCCTCAAAACCGCCTCCGTCTCTCCATCGGCTGGCAGTGATGATACGCAGGGGATGCTCCTTGCCGTGACGTATGAAATCCCTGATCACACGGGGATCGGTCTCCAGGTCAGAAGACATCAAAACCACATGGGAGCCCTTAGCCAGGATAAAGCCTTCCCTGATAGCACCACCCACAAAGGGGAGGGTCTGTTCATGTACATATATACGGTATCTGTCACCGTATTCGGCTATCAGTTCACCGGCAGTGTCTCTGGACTCCTGTGTGGTTCTGTCACATACGAGAATGATGAATTCTGCTATGTCAGCCGGGTCGTTTTCTTTGATTATGGTCTCGACGGTTTCCCTGAGAGAATAGGTCTCATCCATGACAGGGAGCAGGATCGTCACATTCTTAAACTCTTTAGTTTTCATCTATATACCTCAAAATATCTTGCATTTTTCGCGATCCCGGCGGCCCTTTTCAAGCCGCCGGGACAGCTTTGATCATGCTTCAGCTCTTAGTCGGAATGTAAGGGATGATGCTCCTTGCAAACTGGGGTATGGGCATGGTCTGAAGAACTATCTTTCCGGGGCCGGTAACAACGGTATTTGTCAGGCCCTCACCGCCGAATGCCACATTCTTGAATCCCTTAACTCTCTCGATATCCATGGTCACGCTGGCGTCCATCATTGCCAGGTATCCATTGTCGAGTATCATCTTTTCTCCTGCCTGAAGCTCATATTCTACGGTAGATCCGTCGATCTCAAGGAAAACAGTACCTGAACCGGAGAACTTCTGCATGATGAAGCCCTCTCCTCCGAGGAATCCTGCTCCCAGCTTCTTCTGGAAATGAATGGATATCTCCACCTCCGGACTGGATGCCAGGAAAGCTGATTTCTGTGCTATAACAGGCCTGTCGGGAGTCACCTCAACAGCTACGATGGAGCCTGCAAAGCTCGATCCGAAAGCGATCATGGAATTCGGTCTGGTAGCAGTGTACACATTCTGGAACATGGACTCACCGGATACCAGGCGTCCGAATGCCTTGCCCAGGCCGCCACCTGCATTGGTGGACATCTCCATACCCTCGGTCATCCATACCATGGAACCGCCCTCATTTTTAACCGACTCTCCCTGGTCCAGCCATACCTCTACTACCGGTAACGGTTCACCTTTGATCTCATACCTCATAATAATACCTCCTTATGTAAAAAATAAAGCTACGTCATCTATTGTACAGCAGCGCAGCACTCTTTGCAATAAGAGTATCAGCATCTGATGGCGTAAACCTACTGTCAGTTGGAAAAGATGAGAGAACCCCCCTGGGTAGAATAGTTTAGAACCTTTTTTCGCTTACATCTTATCCGTTTTCTTTTGTTACGTCAAATGTTACCGATCTGTTCCCTTATCGCCAGCG
>JAEEZH010000224.1 GCA_016288495.1 Lachnospiraceae bacterium | reverse complement strand
ATACTGACCAAAATATTTATTTTGCCCTTAGCCGGAGACTGTCCGAAGGACATAGCCGTGACAGACGACAACAAATATCTTTTCTCCCTTAACAACGAAAGCAGCACCATCACCTGTTTTAAGATGAACCTTTCCGCAGGACATATGGTGATGAACGGGCCGGCAGAGCCCTTTAACGAAGGAAACTGTATATTGATTCATAAGATAGGATAAAAAATGGAAACACATACAATGATAGAAAAAGTCAAGATCAAATGTCCCAAGTGCGGGGAAGAATCCGATTTTGACATGTACAAAAGAATCGATGCCACCCCTGAAAACGGTCTTCGCAACAGGCTGCTGGACGGCAGTCTCTTTACCATGTACTGCAGTCATTGTTCCTGCAAGATAAATGTGGAGCATTCTTTTTTATACAACCAGCTGGAGGACAATTACATAGTCCACTGCTGTGTCAACGATAAGGATGCGACGGATGTGATCAACCTGCTGACCAAGCCTACCGAAGAGCAAAGGGCGGTGGTAAATTCCCTGGCCAAGAACAACACCATGATAAGACTTGTCAGGAGCCGTGAGATGCTGATCGAGAAGCTCTGCATCTACGATATGGGAATGGATGACCGTGTCATCGAGATATACAAGCATATGGTTGCCGGGAGTTACTTAAGGGACCATCCCGAAGACAAGATCAACAAGATGCTTTTTGATGCCGTAAGGCCAAAGGATGAAACGGAATTCAGAAAGATCATCCGTGTTTATGTGGATGACAAAAATGTAGCCCAGTCGGAGATAATCCCCGACACCTACAAGAAGATATTCAATGATTATATCAGCGCCATGCCGGTGATGAGAGCGGACAAGAACCTGATCGTAAACGCATCCTGGGCCAAGTCCGTGATCGACCTGAAAAACGCCGACGCTAATCCCGCAGATGCATGAGAAATCTCATTGTTATGAGCGCCCTACGCTGTAGTCATTCTGAGCGTAGCGAAGAATCTAGTATTTAGGAGTAAAAAATGGAACAGATCAAAAACAGACATGAAAAGAACGAAATGCTATCCATCGACGAGATGGGTTCCATAGGAGATGAGGTGAACATCCTGGCGGAGAAGATCAACGCCCGCCACAGGATAGATCCCAATCTCTACATCGAATACGACGTTAAGAGAGGCCTGCGTGACTCCACCGGAAAAGGTGTGCTCACAGGTCTTACGGAGATATCCGACGTTATAGGCTTTGATATGCAAAAGGGTATAAAGGTGCCTGCTGACGGCAGCCTTTATTATCAGGGGATCGACGTAAAGGAACTGATAAAGGGCAGCTTAAACAGGCGTTTCGGCTTCGAGGAGACCACTTATCTGCTTTTGTTCGGCAAGCTTCCGGACAAGGATGAGATGAAGCGTTTTAACCGTGTATCCAGCACCTTGAGGGAGCTGTCGGGACGTTTTGTCAGGGACGTGGTCATGAAGGCGTCCAACGAGAATATCATGAACGCCATGCAGCGCTGTGTGCTGACGCTTTATACCTACGATGCCCAGCCCGATGACATCAGTTCTGCAAATGTTCTGAGGCAGTCCCTTGAACTGATAAACAAGATCCCTCTGATCAGTGTATATTCCTATCACTCATATATGCATTTCAGAAAGGATAAGCCCCTCATCATAAAGCCGCCCAAGAGCAATTTCTCCACTGCTGAAAATATGCTCTATATGCTGAGGCCCGACGGCAAGTTTTCAAAACTTGAAGCAAAGGTACTGGATACCGCACTTATCCTTCATGCAGAGCACGGCGGCGGTAACAATTCGTCCTTCACCACCCATGTGGTATCCTCTTCAGGTACGGATACCTACTCGGCTATTTCGGCCTCCATCGGCTCCCTGAAGGGACCCAGACACGGCGGTGCCAATCTCAAGGTGCAGCAGATGTTTGACGATATCAAGAAGCATGTAAGGGACTGGGAGGATGAGGAACAGCTCACCAAATACCTGAACCTGATCCTGGATAAAAAAGCCTTTGACAGGACCGGCCTGATATACGGTATGGGACATGCGGTTTATACACTGTCCGATCCCAGGGAAGTGATCCTCAAGGCTGGAGCCAAGAAACTGGCTGCGGAGAAGGGCAGGATGCACGAATTCACCCTGTACGAAAATATTGAAAGAATAGCCGGCAAGCTCATTATGGAAAAGAGAAACCTGCAGAAGTATGTCTGCCCCAACGTAGACTTTTATTCAGGCTTCGTATACAGCATGCTGGGGATCCCTTATGAGATGTTCACCCCTATTTTTGCCATAGCGAGAATGCCCGGCTGGTGTGCCCACAGGCTGGAGGAGATCATGAATACCAGCAAGATCATCCGTCCCGCTTACAAATATGTCGGCACACATACAGAATACATTCCACCGGATGAGAGATGATACATGGCGAATAAATATACACTTTTGAAAAAAGACGGCCTTGCCAAAAGAGCAGAGTTTGAGACAGTTCACGGGACTGTCCAGACTCCCGTCTTTATGAATGTGGGTACAGCCGCGGCCATAAAGGGTGCGGTGGATACCGACGATCTTAAGAATATCGGCTGTCAGATACAGCTTTCAAACACTTATCACCTTCATGTCCGCCCCGGGGATGAGCTGGTCAGAAAAATGGGCGGCGTTCGTAAATTCATGAACTGGGACGGTCCTGTCCTCACGGATTCAGGCGGTTTCCAGGTTTTTTCCCTTGCATCACTTCGAAAAATTAAAGAAGAAGGGGTCACCTTCAATTCCCATGTGGACGGGCGCAAGATATTCATGGGACCTGAGGAGAGCATGCAGATCCAGTCAAACCTGGGCTCTACTATAGCCATGGCCTTTGATGAGTGCCCTCCGGCGCTGGCGGAAAGAAAATATGTGAAGGCTTCCGTGGACCGTACCTATAGATGGCTCTTAAGGTGTCGCGACGAGCTTGACCGACTGAATTTACTGGAGGATACCGTGAACAGGGACCAGCTGCTTTTTGGCATCAATCAGGGCGCCATCTATGAGGACATCCGTACAGAGCATGCGGATATGATAAGCGAGCTGGATCTGCCGGGCTATGCCATAGGCGGTCTGGCCGTGGGAGAGAGTCACGAGCAGATGTATGCTGTTCTGGACGCTGTTGTTCCCCATCTTCCTGAAAACAAGCCTGTTTATCTGATGGGAGTCGGCACTCCCGCCAATATCCTTGAAGCGGTGGATCGTGGCGTGGATTTTTTCGACTGCGTCTATCCTTCCAGAAACGGAAGACACGGTCATGTATATACAAAATACGGGAAGCTGAATCTCTTTAATCAGAAATTCGAAACCGACGATAAGCCAATAGAAGATGGCTGTCAGTGTCCTGCCTGCTCACGCCATTCCCGCGCCTATATAAGGCATCTGTTAAAGGCTAAGGAAATGCTGGGCATGAGGCTTTGTGTCCTACATAATCTCTGGTTCTACAATCATCTGATGGCGGATATCAGATGTGCCATCGATGAAGGCCGGTACAAGGAATTCAAGAAAGAATGTCTGGAGGCCTACGGGACAGATACCAAATAAACCCCGGATGGGAAGTGTACGGACGAAACAGGGAAATGATGAAATCGTCCGTATGGTATCGGAGCTGTGTACGGACGAGAATAGAAAAATGCGAAATAGTCTGTATTGATCACGGAAAATAATACGGACGAAACAGGGAAATGATGAAATCGTCCGTATGGCGTCTGAGGTGTGTACGGATGAAAATGGAAAAAGTCAGAATAGTCTGTATTGATCACGGAAAATAATACGGACGAAACAGGGAAATGATGAAATCGTCCGTATGGCGTCTGAGGTGTATACGGACGAAAATGGAAAAAGTCAGAATAGTCTGTATAAAATAACTGTGGGAGGTAGCATGAATATGAAAAGACTAAGAAAAACCATCGCACTGATAACCGCGGCCACACTGGCTGTAATTCCTGCCATGTCTGTTACGGCTGCACCGACAGCACCGACAGCATCGGCTGCATCGGAAAAGGCTGAAGACCGGGATCTGCTTATATCAGGTCATGAAGCCATGGATGACGTTGAGGATTCACAGTCTGACGCAGTCGTTGAAAGCTCTAATGCAGACTCCGTTAACTACGGGGAAACAGTATCATGCTCCGAAGAGCCGGTTGCAGAAGATATATCTGAAAAAAATGACAACAGCTCATCAAATGAGACCTCAGATGAAGCTGTAAGATCTTCCCGGAAAGGAGCTGTTGTTAATGGTGCCTCAGATGCCACGGCGATAGCAGGTCCCGTGGTGGAAGACGATATCACCACCTGGGATTCCATCTGGTTCGGCAAATACTGGCAGGATGACACTAATGGCGACGGCTATTGCTTCTCACATTCCTTTACCGTAGCCGAAGAAGGAAGCGTAAAGACTGACGGAAACGGTAATGCACTCCATACTTCTTTTAATGGGAATGTGGGCGATAAAGTCGAGGCCGACAGTAAAAAACCCATAAGATGGCGTGTGCTTTCCATAGATGAAAACGGAGAGGCCCTGCTTTTATCGGATAAGCTGCTGGACATGATCGAGTATAATACCACAAACGATGCCGTCGTAAACTGGGGAAACTGTTCCTTGAGGTCATATCTGAACGGCTACAATGGTACAAAGAATTTAGCCCATGCTAATTATTCCGATAACGGCTTTTTCTTTGACGCCTTTAATGAAACCGAGAGAAACGCTCTGTCTACTTCAGCCGTCGGATATTATCGCAATAATTCGGAAGCAGGTAATACAGATAATCTTCAGACCGTAAACGATAAGTTATTCTGTATGACATGGGAAGAACTCCAGGATGAGCAATACGGTTTTTTAAGCGGTGACGATTATTTTAGAACATATGGCAATTATGGAAGATTAGGTTTTATGTCCGGATATGTTGCAAACAAACCCGGATATGGTGGACGAGAGGCTTATGAAGCCGGAAGGGTCAGGAATTATTGGACCCGTAATCCAGGCACTAACGCTTCAGATCAGGTAATGACTATCCATGTCAGCGGACATATCTCATATAACAGTCCAGCCAACTATCAATATGTGGGGGTCCGTCCCGCCCTGCGTCTTAACCTTAAGAATAACCCTGATCTCTGGAGCTATGCCGGCAAGATAAGTTCCAATTATGATACCGGTCGTTGGAGGAATCTTGTAAATCCTGTTACCGACGAAGAAGGGCTCACCACCTGGGACTGCATCTGGTTTGGGGAATACTGGCAGGAATCAGATTCCGATAAGGATGGACATGTGACAAGAGAGGATACCAAAGATCCCATAAAATGGCGTGTCCTTGATATAGACAGGAACGGTTATGCCCTGCTGCTTTCTGATCAGATCCTGGATATCGTCAAATATAACGAAACATCAGGAGTCGATTCATATGGTAACTCTACACTGAGATCCTATCTTAACAGCTATGACGGTTCACAGAATTCCGGTAATAAGAGCTATGGCTCCACAGGTTTTGCTATAAATGCCTTTGATGATGGACAGAGAAACTGGATATACAGAAAATCTGTGGAAAATAAAGCTAATCCTGTGACCAATACTTCCAATGGTGCTAATACTCAGGATAAGGTTTTCTGTCTTGACATACAGGAAGCCACTGAACCGTCATATGGTTTTGTGGAAATCGAATTCACTGACTACAATACTAAGTCAGACTGCAACCGTATGGCTATGGTCACCTCCTTTACGGATGAGAATACTTCCGAAGTTTCTGTTAAGGCAGGAGAGCCCGGAAACTGGTGGACCAGATCCCTTGGATCGGACACGGAGCATGCAGCATATGTGGGCAGATCCGGTATGGTATATGCCACCAATCCCACCTCCTTTGGGCTCACTCAGGCCGATGTGTGTATCCGACCTGTCATTTGGATGGATCTGGGAAATTACGGTGCTCAGTTTTGGAGCTACGCAGGCAAGGTGAGCTCTGAAAAGATACATATCTCCAAGATAACCTTACCTGAAAAAGAAACGGTAAACGTGAAAGAAAAGGTCACTCTTACTCCCGAGATACTGCCTGATTACGCGCAGGATCTTGATATCGTCTGGACTTCCGAAAACAAAAGTATAGCAACTGTGGAAAACGGCGTGGTCACAGGCGTTAAAAGCGGTGAGACCATCATAACCGCAACATCAAAGGATGATACTACCATTAAGGCCCAGTGTCTTGTGACTGTCCTTAACCCCGTAAAGAGCGTAACCGTAACACCTCAGGAGGCCACACTGACTACAGGAGAAACTTTACAGCTAAAGGCATCTGTCGCTCCTGCGGATGCGGATGACCAGACCGTTATCTGGAGCTCTTCCGACAAAGGGGTAGCAACCGTGGATGAGAACAGCGGACTGGTCAGAGCCATATCGGCAGGAACAGCACTTATCACCGCAAAATCTAAGGACGGTGGTAAGGAAGCAGCCTGTCAGCTCACAGTGGTATCCGGTCGCATTCCCGTCACCGGTGTCAGTCTGCCTGAAACGGCGCTTGTTTCAGAACATGATACCATTACCCTGAGCGCTGTGGTGAGCCCCGAAAATGCGGATGACCCTGCCGTGGAATATTCAACCGCAGATCCGGCCATAGCCACGGTGGATGAATACGGAAATGTGACAGGACATAAAGAAGGCTCTACCATCATCAGCGCAAAGACAAAGGACGGCGGCCTGACAGCCCAGTGCAAACTGACAGTGACAGGAACTATCCTGCTCCCCGGAGAGGTGCGAAGACTTAATCTTGTCAAAGACGGAATGTTTTTGTATGGGGCAAAATGGACTGTAACTTATGCAGATCCCAAGGTTAAATGCATCACTCTCAAAAACGGCGTGATAACCGCCAAAAACCTGAAGAAGGGTGTCTCCCAGGCAAAGGCCGAGGTCACAGCCACCCTGAACGGCGTGACCACAGTCTATCATGTGACAGTGGACGGTTCGATACCCGAGAATAAAATGATCGAGGATTCCGGCAAGAAATACGGGATAAAGGCTCCCAAAGCCATCAAACTGAATGTGGGGACAAAGAAGGCAGTAGCTGTAAAGATACCTGCCCAGCTTCGGGATAATAAATATACCGTAGAATACACCTTAAGCAACAATTCCATCATAGCCCCTGATATGAAGGCGGACAGATCAAATCCCGGAAAGGCTGTATTTAACGTAGAGCCTAAAGACGCCGGAGCAGCCTACATCGTCTGGGAGATGAAGGATGAGAAGGGAAGGATCACCCGGGCAGTCACAAAGCTGCTGATTAAAAAGAGTGTGGATCAGATCGTCATTGGCGGCTTTATGAGTGATACAATATCGCAGAATAATGTATCTCAGAATAAGGTATCACAGAACAAGCTCCCCGAGGAATCGGTGAAAGAACTGACCATGTCGTTGGGAGAAGGCAGGAGAATGCGTGTGTACAGTACTCTGCGCAATACCGATGCAAAGGATCTGTCCTTTAAACTTAGCGGAAAAGGCTTTAAGATATCCAAGTCGGGTTATGTATCAGCCCTTGAGCCCAACAGCAGTTGCACGGTCACGGTTAAGGCAGGCAAGCTGACAAAGGACGTTACCATCAAGTCCGCCGATCATAAGGGCGATACGCTTACCTTTGCCAAGCCTTCGGTGAATGCAAAACTCCCGAAAGACGCATCAGGCAAGCCTAAGACCATCGCGCTTAAGCTGGTGTCCTCAAAGAAAGAAGTGCCTGCCGCCGCTTACAGTATAAAGGATGCTCCGAAGGGGATAACTGTGGATAAGGATGGCAAAGTGACCATAAGCGCAGATGCTTCCGCAGGCTGTTATGAGATCATCGCCACCGCCGCCGGCTATAATATTGCTGAGTGTGAATTGATCGTTAAATAAGCGAAAGTATTCTTTTTGATCGAATGTGAGCGTATTAACACAGTTTATTAAGTTCATCATAAAATCCGGGATAGGAGATGACGGCGCACTCGCTGTCATCCAAAGACGTGACTCCGTAGGCGGCCATTCCCGCCACGGCAAAGCTCATGGCTATCCTGTGATCGCCATATGTATGTATTTCGGCGCCGGACAAAGTTCCGGTGCCGTTTATTATCATACCATCCTCCGTGGGCTGCACATCGCCTCCCATGGCCGCCAGATTCTCGGTGACAGTCTTTATCCGGTCGGATTCCTTGACCTTTAGTTCAGCTGCGTCCCTGATGACAGTCTGACCCTTGGCAAAAGCAGCGGCAACGGCCAGAACAGGCAGCTCATCTATGAGGGTGGGGATCACCTCGCCCCCGATCACGGTCCCCTTAAGATCGGAGGATCGCACCAGTACATCGGCAACAGGTTCCCCCGTCCTGTCCACATTGAGAAGGGTGATATCCCCGCCCATATCGGACAGCACCTTGATGACGCCGGCCCTGGTCTCGTTTATTCCCACATTTTTGATAAGGACTTCCGAACCCGGAATGATCAGGGCAGCCACCATGAAATATGCGGCGCTGGAAATGTCTCCGGGGACATTTATATCAGCGGCATAAAGCTCCTTTGCAGGCTTGATCGTAGCAGTCCTGTTTTTTATATCACTGTTTATATCAGCTCCGAAGACGCTGAGCATGAGCTCCGTGTGGTTCCTGGAAAGTACCGGCTCGGTAACGGAGGTTTCACCGTCGGCGTAGAGCCCTGCCAGAAGTACGGCCGACTTGACCTGGGCGGAAGACACGGGCGATTCATAGCTGATGCCGTGCAGTTTTGAACTCTTTATTGTAAGAGGCGCAAACCCGCCCTCCCGGCCGGTTATGGAAGCTCCCATCATGGAAAGCGGAGTGATCACTCGGTTCATGGGGCGCTTTTTTATGGAATCATCGCCGGTGAGGGAGGAGTCAAAACTCTGGCCTGAAAGTATGCCGGACATAAGTCTCATGGTGGTGCCGGAATTACCGCAGTCAAGCACGTCGACCGGAGCCTTGAGGGAGTGAAGTCCCAGACCGCAGACCTTTACCTCCGTTCCGTTCTGCTCTATATTTACACCCATTTTCCGGAAAACATCTATGGTGGAAAGACAGTCGGCCCCGGTGAGGAAGCCTTTTATATTTGTGACGCCCTTTGCCAGGGAACCGAACATTACACTTCTGTGTGAGATGGATTTATCTCCGGGCACTGTGATCTCGCCCCTGAGAGAGCCTGTATGGGTGATGCTTAGCATGATCTATGTCCTTTCTGTGGGTGTTTTTATACAATCCTGTGTATTATATCAACTGTTAAGGTACGCTTGCAAGCATGAAATACAACCAAAACGCCATTTTTATGATTATATTTTAACAATGTCGTTGATATTTGACCGGTAAAGTAATATAATGGTAGATATAGTTTTTGTCACATGACATTTAGTAAAGGAGGGTGTTTTCAGATGAAAGATGTGAATTTCAAAAAGGGGGATGTGATATTCCGCGAAGGAGAAGAAGGCGACAGCTTTTATTTTATCAAGAACGGTAAAGTTGGAATATACGCATCATACGGACAGGATTCCGGAGAGTGTCTCACCAGTCTTGATGCAGGCAATTACTTCGGAGAGATGGCAGTTATCGAGACCTATCCCCGTTCGGCTACAGCTGTTGCCATTGAGGATGTGTGTGTCACCGAGCTGACGGCCGATGAGATAAATGATTATTTTAAATCTGATCCCGATAAGGTGATCGATATCATGAGACATCTGTGCAACCGTATAAACATACTCACCGATGATTATACCGATGCCGCCGCCACCCTGGCAGAGCTGAAAGCCACCGAGGCCGGCAGCCGCAGCGAGGGCTTCCTTGCAAAGATAAAGAAGTTCGCTTCCGAGTATAAGCGCAATAAAAAATATGCGGATAAGGAGAGTGTGGAGGCTACACAGGTGGCTGATGACAAGCCTCATTCTGACGGTTATACCGGAGAGGTTAACACATACAATAAGGGTACCATTCTTTTCAAGGAAGGCGAGACAGGCAAATGCATGTATGATGTTCATTTCGGAGAGATCGGCATCTACAAGGGCTATGGCACCGATAAAGAACAGCTCCTCACCACTCTGATGTCCAACAAATTCTTCGGAGAGATTGGTATGCTGGGTAATGTGGCCAGAACCGCTACCGCAGTCATTCTTAAGGACGAGACCACGGTGGAGAGTATATATCTGGACGACCTTAAGGAACTTTTCCGGCAGAATCCCTTCAAGGTGGACATGATCTTAAGACATACATCATTCAGACTGAGACAGCTCACTCTGGATTATCTCGATACCTGCAGACAGATAAGTGAGGCTGATCCTGAGGCGTAAGCTATGGATAATGGGCGAATCATTCAGGTCCAGCCGCTGTATGACGACGGAGATAAGTGGATACAGCTGGCAGGAGAAGAGAATATCACTTTTGAAGCTATCGAATTATCAATGCCGCCCGCTCTCGTTGAGAGCGGGCTTTTTGGGATGTATAAGGACTGGTATGCCGGATCCGGTCTGGTCACTTCTGTCCATGGTCATTTTATCGATGTGAATCCCGCCAGCGGAGATATGAAATTCCGTGCCCTTTCCCGTCAAAGATGCCGCGAAAGCTGTGAACTGGCAAAGGAACTGGGGGCGAAGAGAGTAGTCTTTCATACAGGCTGTGCTCCTTTTTTGACGGGGGGGTATATCGATTACTGGGCCATGATGAACGCCGGTTTTTACAAAGAACTGTTAATAGAATATGACCTTACATTCTGCATTGAAAACAGTGCCGACATCACTCCCGGCCCCTTAAGGAAACTGATGGATCTCATCGATGATGAGAGAGTGGGGGTATGTCTTGACTTAGGACATGTGAATTATTCCGCAGTTCCCGTTGAACAATGGTTTGATACCCTCAGGGACCGGATATCTTATATCCATCTTTCCGACAATAATGGTCTGTTTGATGACCATATCCCTCTGGGAACGGGAAATGTGGACTGGAAAAAGGCGGACAGTCTGGTGAGGTCCCTTGACAGGACAGTGCCTGTGACCATTGAAATGAAGACCTTAGGCGATGTTTACACTTCCCTGGAATATTTAAAAAAGAACGGACTGTTTATTTAGCTATGGAACAATATGATAATATAATCAACAATATATCGGAAGGCATTCTGACCATCGGTTTTGACGGGGTCATCACCCATGCCAATCCCGCGGCCATCGAGATCCTGAGACTGAAGGGGCAAAAGGTGGAGGGAGAGCGTTTTGCCGCCATTTTTTTTGAGGATCACGACAAGGATGATTTTGTCCAGACTATTCTTGAAGCGGTCTACGATAAGGAAAATCCCCATCATTTCATAGTCCCCTACGGTGTGGACGGTGAGATCATACATCTGAGGATCATGACCTCATTTTACAAGCAGGAGGACGAAAAGAAGGGGATCATCGCCGCCTTCAGTGATCTGAGTGAACTGATGGAACTGAGAGATGCGGTTAAAAGCATGGAACAGATCCAGGCCCTTAACAGCCGGCTGGAGATGAGGAACAGACTGCTTTCCGAGACTTTTGGCCGGTATCTTTCCGACGATATAGTACAGCAGCTCCTGGAGGCTCCCAGCGGCCTTTCCCTGGGGGGCCGCAAGCGTACACTCACCATCATGATGAGCGATCTGAGGGGCTTCACAGCCATGAGCGAAAGGATGGATGCCACCAGCCTTATTTCCATGCTGAATAATTATCTGGGGGCCATGACGGAAGTGATCCAGGCCCATCATGGTACCATAATCGAATTTATCGGTGACGGGATCATGGCCATATTCGGCGCACCCACGGCTTCCGACAAACATGCCCAGGATGCGGTGGCAGCGGCGCTGACCATGCAGAGCGCCATGGATAAAGTAAACAGCTGGAACAAAAAAAGAGGCTATCCCATGCTGGAAATGGGCATCGGGCTAAATACCGGCGAAGTGATAGTAGGAAATATAGGCTCAAAAAAGAGGACAAAATACGGAGTCGTGGGCAGCAATGTGAATCTTTGCGGCCGTATAGAGAGTTATACCGTGGGCGGTCAGGTCCTGATCCCGCCCTCCACCAGAGAGGCCTGTAAGACTCGCCTTACGATCTCGGATACCATGACCGTCCGTCCCAAGGGGGTGAAGGACGAACTGAAATTATATCTTGTGACAGGCATAGGCGAGCCTTACAATGTCCGGCTGAACAAAAAGAAAACAGAACTGCCTCCGGAGCTTAAAACTCCCATCGATATTGATTTCCGTATGATCGAGGACAAGCATGAATCCGGTGATACATATAAGGGGCAGCTTACGGCCTTGTCCGGCACCCACGCTTTGCTTGTAACAGATGAGGAGCCGGAGCTTTTGGACAACATCGAATTCGAGGCCGGCGGCCCTCTTTTTGCTAAAATAATGAGCAGGGAAAATGAAGCCTATCTCCTTCATTTTACCTCTGTCCCTCCGGGCTTTGATGAGTGGAAAAGCGGTTTTTGAAATACAAAAAAGTGACATGAAATAAAAGATAATCAAGTCCATAGACAGTTTTACGAAGTAGTTGAAATAAAAGATAATCAAGTCCGTAGACAGTTTTACGAAGTAGTTGGCAAAGGCAACTCTTCGTTAAACTGTCCTTTTGCGAATAGTTGGGGATATCCATATCACTTCGCTTCTTTTGTTTTTTTCAGGCTGAAAACCTGTTGTGAAGCCGTTTCAGGATTTCCGAAATGACAGCCACCAGGATCAGAAGAACGATCATGCTGACAATGATCACCCATGCCGGATGTTCATATACTTTAAAAAATGAATAAGGGCCTGTATAGAAATGTGTGATGTTAAGACCAAGGACAAACAGACCGTAGATCAGGGTCAGCACCGTGGGAAAAAGGAAAAGATATTTTCCCTGTAGCTGTTGATCCTTTTCCCAGAACAAAAATGAGATCAAGGATAACAGGGGAACCAATAAATGCAGTACAGAGTTCGCATTCTTTAAAAATTCACGTATAAACCCCTTCTGCGGCCCCAGATAAAACAAAACCACGATAAAGGTAAGGGTCAGCATACATGCAGCCAGATATCTTATCAGATAAAGCTTTGACGGTATCGGCTCATTTTTCTTTTTACACATCCCAAATACCATCAACGCTGATGTAAAAAGCTGGACTATATTGCTCAGTACCGTATAATGTACTATTGCCTTTCTGCCTTTCAGGAAAAAGATGGCTATCACAGCTATCACCTCAATGATGAGGATTATGATATTTGTCACAAAAACCCGTTTATTCATAATTCATTCGCTCTTCCACTCGTCCTCAATATTGATAAAAAATTATCAATATTATATTCCTGACATTTCATCAAGCTTATCCCTGTCCCAAAGGATTATATTGAGCCTTTTGGCCATTGTTTCGGCAGGCTCGGTAAAGTACTGGTTTGTCATGACTATGCCCACCATCCTGCCGTAATAATCCCGGCCTGCATATATTTCCTGAACGGCCTTCACGCCTATGGGCTTATCATAGCATTTGCACTGAAAGGCATAGGTGATGCCCTCCTTTTGGGCCAGGATATCCACACCGAAATCTCCGCTTCCCTTTGTGACCTCCACCTCATCAAAACCGTCATTTTTGAGCAGATCGGCACAGTAATATTCAAAGTCATGGCCTTCCAGCTCATCCATGCCGGTATTGTCCCGGTTCGCCCTCAGTATCAGATATATGGTCACCAGGGCCGCTGCAAATATTATGATACACAATATGATTAGAAATACACTACCCTGCTGCATGATATTTCTGTTATTTGAGATTTAGAGTTACATTTTGTCCGGGGACGATCCCCGGATCATCGGTGTTCTTAAGGATAAAGGAAGGGACGGAGCATTGAATTCTCTCCGTCGGGATACTCTTCGTCTTTGGCGCTGTTCCTGACTTCTTTCATCAGGTTAATGTTATGCATGGAGATCTCCAGATTCAGCCCGTATATATGGGCGCAGTATATCATGTCTTCCAGGTCAAAATCTCCTTTTTCATGAAATCTTGCAAGGCACAAAAGCTCCAGTACATGAACAGCCCTGAAAACAGAGGCCAGTACACCGTCCATCTTCTCATCCTGAATGCAGTCCAGAAGCTGTCTGTGGGCAAAATAGGCGGCGGTTCTTCTCATCCAGCCCTTTGCTTCACTGATGCTGTCATAAAAATCACGTCTGATCTCATCCACCTGTGCCAGTATGCTCCTTGCCTTTGCAAAGAGTTCCATGGATCTTTCGTGGCACTCAAAATAAATGGCGTCATCAAGGAGCTTTCCAAGCTCTTCACCTGAATCCACAGCCTCGAAAAGGCTTATATCAAAGGCTCCTGCCTGAAGGGCCTCCACCATACCGTCACGGAATGCCAGAAGCTTTTCCACTCTGTCTTTTAGCTCGTCGGATACTTCCTTTACGCTCTCATCCTCTGTCCATTCCCTGACAAATTCAAGACGGTCCTTTGTGTCGGTGTAAAGAAAACGTGCCACTTCTTCGCAGGAAATGATCAGCCGGTCCAGTCTGTAATGCCCGGCCATGATATTCAGTTCTCTGGGGTACATATCACAGATCTTTATCTGCGCCTTCTCTCCTGCCCGGACACGGACTTCGCACAATCTGTTTTCATTAAAAAAAGGGCATTTGGCATTCTCACCCAGTCGGATGAACCATTCCCCGTTTTCCTCAAATATATTGCTTCTGACATATTCACCCAGCTCACCTTCGAATTCGTGATACTTTTTGACGGTTTCCATATCCATGGGAAGAACCCAGTCGTGACAGCAGTCATCCTTGCAGGTGGTATTGCCGGTACATACGAATTTATCAAAATACGAGGGCTTTTCTTTTAGTATCTTAGCCATGTTTTCTTACTCCTTTTCCAGCTCATTTACAAACTGCTGATATTCAGCCTCGTTTGAAGGCACGTTCAGTTCTCCCGCCTTGATCTTGTCCTCCAGCTTCAGCACAGAATCATATATCTCATCCCGAAGATTCGGATGATCCGAAGGAATGCCCACAGCTCCCTCCGTCAGGCCGAAGCTTATGTTTTTACCTCCGATATCCTCACCGGCCAGGTAAGATGAGGAAACCTTTTCCACAGCCACATTAACATTTTTAAGGGCACTGGTAAGCACAAACCTGGGAGCCAGATAGGACTGGTCCCTGTCCACGCCTATGACGAAACGCCTGTTGTCCTTGGCTGCCTCTATCACGCCGGTGCCTGCCAGGCCCGCCGCATGATAGACCACATCACAGCCGTCTTTATACATCTGTGTGGCCAGCTCATATCCCTTATCGGAATCGGTATAGCTGTCTGCATATTCCACATATATCTTAATATCCTTGCCGAAAAGAGAAGCGGCATATTTTGCCCCTGCCATGTATCCATACTGGAACTGGTCTATCAGGTCGCTTTTTACCCCTCCCACGAAGCCTATCTTGGCACTGCGGGACATCACCGCTGCGATATAACCCACCAGGAATGAAGGCTCCTGGGCTCTGAAGACCACTCCTGTCACATTGTCGGGAGCATCGTCGTAAGCATTGTCCACTATGGCAAAATGTACATCGGGATTTTCTTTGGAGCATTCCAGAATGGCGTCGGAACACGCATAGCCCACGCCCCAGCACAGCTCGCAATCGTTATCAATGAGGCTCTTCAGATTCGGTACAAAATCCGCTTCGGAAGAGGACTCCCTGTATTCGATGTCCGCACCGGTGGAAGAAGTCAGCAGCTGCATGCCTTCCCAGGCGCCCTGATTAAAGGACTCATCGTCTATGCCACCCACATCGGTGACCATTCCCACCTTTCTGCCGGAGGCAAAACCATGTGTTCCCCCATCATCATCTCCGCCCTCCGCTTCCGGTGACCAGACTCTGACTACCTGTATCTCGTCATCCTCCGTCTGGCAGCCGCACAGCATCAGGGCAAAGATCAATATACATAATGTCGCTTTGATCGTTTTTTTCATCTTATCCGAAATATCTTACAGAAAGCATGGTGATATCGTCAAACTGGGGCGCTTCGCCCACAAACTCATCTATCTTCATTCTGACGCCCTTGAGAAGGGTTTCCGAATTTTCCTTGTCAAATGCGGCAAGTGCTTCAAGCATTCGCTTCTCGCCAAAGAGCTCAGAGTTTGCGTTTGTAGCTTCGGTCACGCCGTCAGTGTACAGATAAATGGCTTCGCCGGGCTTAAGGGAAGTCTCGTTGTTCCTGAAGCGCAGTCCCTCCATGGTGGCAAGAGGCGGCCCGTGCTTATCCTTCTCCAGAACATAACCCTCATCCAGCCTGTAGAAGGCGGGATACTCATGTCCGCCGCTGGCAAAGACTATGTCTCCGGTGGAGATGGTCAGTACTCCGAACCATACGGTCACGAAAAGCTCGGCTTCATTTCCTTCACACAGCATGTTGTTCACGTCAGCCAGCACATCTCCCGGAGTGGTAAAGTTTCCGGTGAGCGCCCGGTTCTTGATAAGGGTCTTTGATATGACCATGAACAGCGCTGCAGGAACTCCCTTGCCGGACACATCCGCCATAACAAGTCCCAGATGGTCGTCGTCTATCATAAAGAAATCATAGAAATCTCCGCCCACTTCCTTGGCAGGGTTCATGGTGGCATAAAGCTCGAATTCATGCTTGTCGGGGAAAGCGGGGAATATCCTGGGCAGCATATCCGCCTGGATCTGGGTGGCCACGTTGAGCTCGGCACTGATCCTTTCCTTTTCAGCGGTCACGGCAGTGATATCCTTTATATACTGCTCTATCCTGACTGTCATTTCCTTGAAGGAGCGGGCCAGGGAACCGATCTCGTCCTCGCCGCCGATGTTCTTGATCCTTTTGACCAGGGAATCTATACGGCTGTCAATGGCCTCTCCCTGCTCATAGGAATCAACTATACGCGTAAGTTCTGTCAGGGGCTTTGCCACCAGGAATCTGATCAGCATGATCATCAGCACTAAGACAACGATGATGCAGACTACCTGTACTCCAACTATCCTGTATATTTTTTTATTGATCTCGGGTCCTATGTTTTCAGCGATATAATCCGCCTCCACCATAGCTACCATCTCGCCCTTAGAGTTGAATACGGGAGCCCAGGCCATGATGGGTCTGCCGTAGCCATTATCCTTGCCCAGGATCACCTGGTTGGAAGCCTTTTGCGCCCTGATATCCGGCACCAGGTATTCATAATCGGTCACGCTGTATTCATAGACATCTCCGGGAACCGACAGATTCTCGGGATCGTCGGCGGCGGTCTGGCCTTCT
>JAEEZH010000223.1 GCA_016288495.1 Lachnospiraceae bacterium | reverse complement strand
TAACACAATATAAGAAGATGGGAGAGAATAATTATGAAGGAAATGAAAAAACTGATCGTTGTTTTTTTAACTGTACTTATGGTGTTCCAGCTTTGTGCCTGCAACAATAAGGAGGATAAGACTAAGCCCGCTGAAGAGCCGGTGGTTATGGATGATCTTCCGGATGAGTCTGATGAAGAATATTTTAATGAGGGCGAAGACTTCGATGGGAACGAAGATTCCGGTGGAGAGACCTTGGAAACTGCAGCCGCCGTCGAAGAGGACAGTAATGATACGGAGACAGACAGCGGGGAAGCTGATGCAGTAGACTCCGATGCCGGGGAAGCGGACAGCGGAGACACTGATACAGAAGCAGACGAGGGGCAGATCTCATTCCAGGAGGTGAGGGAAAGTTATGACAGTCTCGTGGATGTGTATAATGAAGTCAATCAAATGTACCAAAACGACCTGATCCCAAGGGATGAAAACTTTGAGAAGCTCACCGGCGAGGTAAGTGCAGAGATGGACAAGATCGCTGCCTTAAACGAGTCAGATGTACCTACAGATGAGGATAAGCTCGAAGTCTTAAAAAGGATAGGTGAACTGGATGACATTCTCGGGAAGATGATAGATTCACTGTTTGAAACCGCTGCGGAAGAGGAAGCCAGGATCGATCAGATGGCGGATATCGTTAAGGAAAATTATGAATATATGGAAAAATATTATAATACCGTCTGGGATTATTTCGCAGAAAACGGCGGCTCCAATGAACAGATCCAGGTTCTTGTCCAGGCAAGGGATGAGATCGGGGAGATGGGTGATCTGTCGATGAAATCTATGGATGATCTGAAGGAATTTAATGAAAGGATAGACCATGTGACAAGCCTTCTCGATGCGCTTGCCGCATCCACATAAACCCATGAAAAGCAGGACAGGAAAAAAAATATTTCTTATCATTTTACTTGTGGCGCTGGCTTTAGCGGGCTGTTACCTTGTGTTTACAAGGTTCACCGGGTCAGAGGCAGGAAGCTCCGGGGCTGATATCCCCGGGATTGCAGAAGGGACTCACGAAAGTGATGAGACCCATGTTCTGCATGCCGTCAATTTTGATCACGAGCTGGATGATTATGTTCCGGCGAAGAAAAATTACAATTTCTATTTTACCTATAAAACCGTTCATTCCTGGTGGGATGCGGTGGCTCTCGGCATGGAAGAAGCCCAGAGGCAGTATCTTAAAAAGGGGATAACCATTACTTATGAGTATATGGCACCTGATACCGCTTCTGTATTTGATCAGACCGAAAAGCTTATTCACGCGGCAGAGGGAAACTATGATGTGATCGGAGTCGATGTGGCAGATGAAGAGCTTATTTCTCCGGTCATTGATAAAATAGTGGATTCCGGACAAAAGGTGATGACGTTTTCCAGTTCGGACGCCGCTGAGGGCTGTAAAAGGACAGCCTATGTGGGAAATACCCATAATTACGAAGATGGCGCGGAACTGACGGAAGCGTTGTGCGAAAAACTGGAATACAGGGGAAAGGTTGCCATACTTGTAGGGACTAAAGGTGCTCCCTGCCATGAAGACAGGGCAAGGGGCGCAAAAGACACCCTTGCAAAGTATAAGGATATGGAGATCGTTTCCGTAGAGTATGATATGGATTCCGTTGACAAAGCCTATGAACTGACCATGAATATCCTTAGGTATAATCCGGATATCGATGGTCTTATCTGCTGCAATATGAGTAATCCAGTAGGGGCTGCGAGAGCTGTTAAGGAAAAGAAAAGTGACGCTGTTATCGTGGGCATGGATCATGACCGGGAGGCTCTGCATTACTTGAGAGACGGGGTTATCTACTGTCTTGGTGTGCAGGACTGTTATTCCATAGGCTTTGACACGCTGCAGGTGGCTGTAAAGATCGCGGACGGAAATGTGCCGGGAGAACTGTTTCCGGAAAAAACCGATGAGATCACTACCATAATCTTTCAGGATGATGCGTCTCTAATGCTGGAACTCCTGTATGGTGACGTATCATGAAGAAAAAGATTACCGAAAAAACTTTTTTTTATACAGCGGCCTTAGGGAGTGTCATCGTTACGGCGATCCTCCTTATTAATACACTGTGGGCTTCCAGGCAGACGGTCAATGCAACAAATGAGGCAGTATCTGCCGTAAGTTCCTTCTATCTTGAGGCCATGGCAGATGATCTGGCACATACCATTACAAATCTTATCAATAATAATTTTGATGAGATGGAAAAGGCTGTTGACATCATTGAAAATGAGGGAATAGGATCACAGGAAGAGCTCCGCAGTACCATCGGAAAGATAGAATACCTGCTGTTTCTAAGCAGGTTTGCGCTGGTGGATGATGATAATGTCGTCTATACCCAATATACCACTTATACCGGCGGGAGCCGGCATGAATTCCTGTCTGAGGAAGTGATAGATGGCAGGACCATCAGTACCGTATATTTATATGGATCTTCCAAGCAGCTCTGTCTCACCATCCCTGTAGACTTTTATGCTATTGGAAAACATTTCAGATCCTGCTTTGTACAGATAGACGTTGAGGATATCGTGGATCTCCTGATCGTCGATGATGAGAAAAGAACATTTTTCGGTTTGTATGCAAGGAACGGTGAGAATATTTCAGATACCGATCTCGGTCCCTCAATTTCGAAAAAGAATATATTAGAGGCTACAAAAGACCTTGTTTCCGCTAAAAGCTGGGGGAAAATGTGTGAGGACTTTGCCGGAGAAAAAGAGGGTAACTTAACATTTACTTCCCATAATACGGAGGAGACCCTGTGTTATTTTCCGGTTCCGGAAACCGGATGGGAGCTGGTGATCCTGATAAGTGAAGGAACCATATATGACCAGATCCATGGTATCAGCGAGAAAAATCAGGCTATCAGCAGATCCCAGATAATGATAACCCTGCTTTCCCTCCTGATCTTTGCGGTAATACTCCTGATCCAGTTGTCGGTGATATCAAAGGAAAAACTGGAAGCCGAGATGGAAAACAGCCGGAATTACCAGAGTATGGCTAATACCGATTCCATGACGGGGGTAAGGAATAAGCACGCCTATTCGGATGCCGAGGCTGCGTTGAATGAAGAGATACAGAAAAATAATATCGAGAAGCTGGCTGTGGTGGTCTGTGATATTAACGGCTTAAAATTTGTCAATGATAATAAGGGACACGCGGCGGGGGACAAGCTGATAAAAGATGCCAGCACTATTATCTGCGAACACTTTATCCACGGAGCCGTCTACAGGACCGGTGGTGATGAATTTGCGGTACTGCTCCGGGGAAAGGGCTATGACACTCTTGAGACCGTTATAGATGAACTGAACCGGAAAATGGAAGAGAATATCAAAAATGACGGCGTTGTTATTTCCATCGGGTATTCTGTTTTGAGAGAGGATGATGAGCAGCTCCGAGATGTCTTTGAAAGAGCGGATAAGATGATGTATGAACGGAAAAAAGAACTTAAGAGCATGGGTTCAGAGACAAGGGGCGTATAGATCCATAAGCCTCATCATGTTTACGCATGACAGGCTTATGGACTTATTTAGATTCAGGCTGACTGTATCTTCTTTGCCAGATCTATCTGCTGTATGGTTCCGGCTTTTCCCGATTCATGCAGGAAGAGCCCGGTTTTCCGTATCATTCCCTTGACGGAGAAGTCGTCCTCCGGACGGAAACTCCTGTCGGTTAAGGGGGTTTCTTTTCTGTCAAGGAAGATGGCGCCTATATCAGCTTCCTTTAAGGAGAGCAGGGCATCATTTCCATTTTCGTCCTTACACCAGATCTTAAGCTTTTCATAGATCTCATCATTTTCATCTATCCAGCCGTTATGGTCGCTGTCGTATTCTTCAAGATCTGAGAAGCCATCGCCGCTCTTTGTTCCGAAGAGTTCGGATCCGTTATCGATCGTACCGTTTCCGTCCTTATCCAGGGCCAGGAAGCCTGAGCCTTTGCCGAGGCTGTGTATCTCGTCATCTTTCCCGTCGGAATCGATATCAAAGAAAAAAGTCTGGTCTGAGATCTCAGTTAAGCCGCTGTCCCCGAAGTTTATTACCAGTGGATCGGTAAGGATCATCTGCTTACCCCTTGTGATGCCGATCTCTTCAGTAAAACTCCTGGATACCCCGAAGGAGAGATTGAAATCGATTACCCGGCCGTCCTCCGTAATTGCCTGACCCTTCCCGCTGAAGCTGGTCTCTTCCTCTTCATGATAGTAGTAGTCATACTGCTCGTATGAGACAAGATAGCCTGCTGTGCCTCCTGTGAGGCCGTTACGCATGGTATTCAAGGCCTTTGAGAGGGGTGAATCTCCGGATCCGTGTTTTGCTTCAAAGAGTTTTTCCATAAAGGATATGATCTGGGCCACCAGCATCTCATGCAGGGATTTTACCTGGTTTTCCAATAATCCCGGTGTGCTGTTTGCCTTATTCAGCCTCTGCATTGATGAGGGGGTGAAGGAGTAGGTATTATCGTAGGCCTCGTCTTTCGAGAGTTCAAAGCTGTCCTTTTCGCCTTCTTCATCATCTTCCCTCTTTTGGCCGGTCATGTTCTTTAAGATCGCCTCATTAAAGAGCCCTCCGATTATGGTGCCTTTTTGATATGACTCCCGTGTCACCGTTTTAGAATAGTGGGCGGAACCCATTTCAACGTTTGATGCTGCAATTTTCATGCATTTTCCTCCTGTTCTTGTAATGCGCCGCTCATCAGGCGCATTGCCTACGCACCGCCGCGCACCGAAGGTGCCTTTCATCGGCGGTGCTCCTTTGTTTTTCACAAGAAAAAGAACAGCAGTAACCTTTCTTTAGGAGCGTCCCTGTGAAAGTGTTTTCTGCTGTCCGTGCTTTGTAATTAAAAGTATCGAAGATGCTTTTAATTACGCAGGCCGCGAGCATGCGAAAGCGGGTTTAATAAGCCGCGGCTCTGCTGTAAAATTAAAAGGAAGGAAACTATTGCTTTTTTCTTGGCTATAATGTATATCGGTATTTGATCAAAAAACTTTAGGGAGAACAGAGAGTTTCTATGAAAAAGACGGAATCAAGATGCCCTGTATTCAATAAATGCGGAGCCTGCACCCATATAGACGTGCCCTATGACGAGCAGCTTTCAAAGAAAAGATCATATCTTGAAAGGCTTCTTTCAAAGTATGGTGAAGTTGAAGAAATGGTGGGAATGAAGGATCCTTTTCACTACCGCTGCAAGGTCACCGGAATTTTTGTCCAGGGAAAGGGCGGCAGGATCGAAGCCGGCAATTACTATGAGGGCAGTAAAAACATAGTCCCGGTAAATAAGTGCTATCTGGAGGATGTGAAAGCTGATGCCATTATAAATGATGTGGCAGATCTTTTAAGATCCTTTAAGATGAAGGTGTATAACGAGCGGACGGGTTACGGGAATTTCCGTTATGCTGTGGTACGTGTGGGGAAAAATACCGGAGAGATCATGCTGATACTGGTCACAAGATCCCCAGTATTTCCTTCGAAGAATAATTTTATAAAGGCTTTAAGAACGCGGCATCCGGAGATCACAACGGTGGTGCAGAATATCAATGACCGTACGGATTCCATGATACTCGGGAACAGGAACAATGTGCTTTT
>JAEEZH010000222.1 GCA_016288495.1 Lachnospiraceae bacterium | reverse complement strand
GTCATCGCAGCCATCGTGCTGATGTTCATGGGATCCGGTACGGTCAAGGGATTTGCCATGACGCTGCTTATCGGTATCGTTGTTTCGGTATTTACCGCACTCGTAGTCACCAGGGCGATCATGGATGCGTTCTATGAAATAGGCCTTCGCAGCGAGGCTCTCTATGGCAAGGCAAAAGAAGTTAAGGCTATTGACTTTATCGGAAAGAAGCACATCTTCTTTGCAATATCCGTTATAGCAATACTTGCCGGTTTCGTATTTATGGGAATGAACAAGTCCTCCATCGGACAGCCCCTTAACTACTCTCTTGAGTTCATGGGCGGTACTTCCACGAACGTAACCTTTAACGAGGAGTTCTCCATTGAGCGTCTTGAGAGCGAGGTCATCCCCGAGATCGAGAAGATCACCGGAGACGGAAATGTACAGCAGTCAAAGGTAGCGGATTCCACCGAGGTCATCTTTAAGACCAGGACCCTTACCGTTGCCGAGAGAGAAGCATTTAACCAGATGATCTCCGATAAGTTCCAGGTGCCCGAGGATAAGATCCAGACCGAGACCATCAGCTCCACCATCTCAAAGGAGATGAAGAGCGATGCAGTCATCGCGGTAATCGTGGCTGTACTCCTGATGCTCATCTATATCAAGCTCAGATTCAAGGATATCCGCTTCGGCGTTTCCTCTGTACTGTGCCTGTGCCATGATGTGCTGGTTGTGCTTGCCTTCTATGCGGCGGCAAAGATTTCGGTGGGTAACACCTTCATAGCATGTATGCTTACGATCGTCGGTTATTCCATCAACGCCACCATCGTTATCTTCGACCGTGTGCGTGAGAACATGAAGGGCTCAAGGGCCGAACTTTCGGATATTGTTAACCTTTCCGTAACCCAGACCCCGACACGTTCGATCTTCACCTCACTGACCACCTTCATCATGGTTGCGGCCATCTGGTTCTACGGTGTGACTTCGGTGAAGGAGTTTGCGCTTCCTCTGATGGTAGGTATCATCTGCGGTGCTTACTCATCGGTATGTGTGGCAGGTTCGCTGTGGTATGTGTTCAGAACAAAGCTTGCTCCCGCAAAGGGCGGAAAAAAGCGTTAATGAAAATAATGGCGCCTCCTGCGTTGCAGGGGGCGTTTTTTTATCTTGTCTTTACAGGTCAAATGTTATACAATAGATTTTGACATGATTTGTGCGGAGGGTATAGATGTTTGACAGGATTTTTGGCGAATACTTGATAGAAAAAGGGAAGATCACCAGGGAAAAGTTGGACAGCGCGTTTGCGGATTCCGATGTAGGATTCCAGAAGCTCGGGGTTATAGCTGTGGCGGAAAAGATCATGACCCCCCAGCAGGTGGAAGAAGTGAATTTTGACCAGTCCGCGTCCGACAGGCGGTTTGGAGATATAGCCATAGAAAAGGGTTATATGACCCCGCAGCAGCTTGACGGACTGTTAAAGCTTCAGGGGAACAGTTTCTTTCATCTGCTCCAGGCCCTGGTAAATCAAAACGAATATACACTGGAAGAGCTGGATGAATTCCTCTCACAGTTCCAGGAGGACAACGGCTTTAATTATTCCGAGATGGATGCCCTGGTAAGCGGAGACATTTCCCGGGTGGTGAATGTTTACCTGCCTCATCAGGACAGGCTGTACGGAAGGCTCTGCGGTATTGCGGTCCGCACCTTCCTGCGCCTTATAGATTCGGAGGCGTACATAGAGAGGGCTTTTCTCACCACTGAGTTTGAGGCTGACAGATATGCCTGCCAGAAGTCCTACGGTACTCATTCCATCACCTCGGGATTTGCCGGAAACGGCGACTCGCTGAAGTCCATGGCAGAATCCTTTGCAAAGGATGTGTTTGTAGCCGTGGATCTTGATGCGCTGGACGCGGTCGCAGAGTTCACTAACTGCATAGACGGACTTTTTGCCACTGAGATATATTCTGAGGGCGTGGATGTGGATATGACGCCGCCGCAGCTTTATGATAAGCCTGTAAGCATGTCGGGGCATCAGTTCTGCGTAGTCCCCCTTGTCACAAAGGGTCAGAAGATATATTTCATTATGGCGCTTGATTCCATAATGACGATTAAGGAGAGGTGACGTTTATGGGGAAGGTACTTATAGTGGATGATTCCAGAACATCCAGAAAGATGCTCAGGACTATAATAGAAGAAGCCGGCCATAGCGTTGTGGGGGAAGCAGTAAACGGTGAAGAGGGCGTCAGGCTTTATAAAGAGCTTTCTCCCGATGCGGTCACGATGGACATCACCATGCCGGTCATGGACGGGATGGAGGCCATGAGAGAGATCCTGGCAGAAGATGAAGAAGCAAAGATCATAATGGTCACGGCGGTAGGCCAGAAGCATAAGGTGGTGGAGGCTATCAGGGACGGGGCCTGCGATTACGTCATTAAGCCCTACAGCGCTTCGGATGTGAGCGACGTTGTAAAGAAGGTGCTTGACCGGGCACAGTAGCGACACGAGGGTGTGTGTCTTTTGGGCGCGCACCCTTTATATATTTTTTTTATGAAAAGATTTTCGACTTTATTTTTGTATATAGCGCTGTTTGCCGGGCTGTATTTTTTTCAGGTGAGCTTTCAGGGACGTGAGATGAAGGACCTTCCCGGAGTCACGGATGCTTCTCAGGTTGCGGATATCATAATTCCGGCGGATGAGAACCCGGGGCTGGGTTTTGACGTTAAGGGCTTTATGAAGGACGGGCAGTATATCCTCTTTCTCCCGGTAAGGGCGGATAAGAGTTCGCTGGCGCTTTATCTGCTGGACGCTCAGGGTGCCCCCCTGGAACTCGTCACGCATGACTTTGAAGCACAGGAGGAGCTTCTGATAGCCGGCAGCCTGACAGTGAGGGTAATGCAGTCGGATCTGCCGTCCCTGGAGATAAATCTGTCCGGTGATGACCTTTGTGAAGTGGAAGCATCAAAGGATCAGACATATGTTGCCGGAGGCGATATGGTCCTTTCCTGCAGCGACGATTATGCGGATGAACATGGCTGTGAGACGGTGTTTAAAACCAGGGACAGCAACTGGGACATAAACGGCAGTCTGACTCTCTGGGGACACGGCAATGCCTCCTGGCTTCTGGATAAAAAATCCTATGACCTGAAGCTTGAGAGCCTGCCGGCCATCCTTGACATGGGAGAGAGCGACAGATGGGTGCTTCTGGCAAATGCGATCGATTACACCCTGCTCCGGAATCAGGTGTTCTACGAGCTGGCAGGGGATTGCGGCCTGGCTTTTACTCCGCTGCTGAGGCATGTCGATCTCTTCATCGACGGGGAATACCGTGGATGCTACACGATGTGTCAGAAGGTCAAGGCGGGAAGCGACATGATCGATATGAATCCCGGCCGGGATTTTCTGTATAAATGGGGACTTCCCGGGGAAAATGCTCATCAGCTGCCCCGGATGATATTCAGGGACAAGCTTACAAACGTTGTCGAGCTTAAGGAAACCGGGGATCCGTCAAAGGCAGAGGAGGCGCTGGACATTGCCTTCAGGCTGGTGGATGCCATCGCGGATACTTCCTCGGACGGATATCTTGAAATGGTGGATCTGCCGGGATGGGCGCGATACTACTGGATCCAGGAGTTTGCAAAAAATACGGATGCGACCTCGCGAAGCCTGTACACCGTCTGGCTGGGGGATGAGCGGAAGATGATCATGAGTCCCATCTGGGACATGGATCAGACCGCCGGAGTCCAGGAACCCTTTGACCGGCCTGCGGATTACATCTATCCCACCGAGTGGGCCGTCCGCTGCGAGGAATGGTATGTACCGCTCTTTGAGCATAAGAGCTTTTCAGACGAGGTGGAACGGATCTACCGGGACGAAGATCTGGGAGAAAAGTTCGTGAAGTGTGCCGCAGAGATCCCGGAAAAGGCGCGGGCCATCCGGAAATCCGCCGAAATGAATTTCACCCGCTGGGATGTGCTCGAAGAACCACAGAACAACCAGATAGTAAGATACATGGGAGAGTCGACCATAGACACCCAGGTCGAATGGCTGAGCGAATGGTGCCGACAGCGCGCCGAGTGGATCGCTCAGGAGATGAAGTGATATGCGGATGATTATCCGAAGGAGGAGAAAATGAAAAAACTGAACAGGCTGCTGACAGAGCTTGAACACGAGATAGTGCAGGGCAGTACCGACACAGACATTACAGCCCTGGTTTATGATAACAGAAAAGTGGAAGACGGCTGCATATTTGTCTGCATAGAGGGCATGAATTTTGACGGCCATACCGTGGCGGCAAAGGCTGCGGAAGACGGAGCGGTCGCAATCGTCGTGTCAAAGGACGTGGAAGGCGTTCCGGAGAGCGTGACGGTCATAAAAACAAAGGACACCAGGTATGCCCTGGCCATGCTCTCGGCCGCATGGTTCGATCATCCCGCAAAAAAGCTGATCACCATAGGAGTCACAGGGACAAAGGGAAAGACCACCACAACCTATCTTATCAGATCGATCCTGGAGCGTACCGGGAAAAAGACCGGGCTGGTGGGGACCATAGAAACGATCATCGGTGACAAGCATATTCCTTCGAAGAATACGACTCCCGAATCATACATCCTGCAGCAGACCTTCCGCGAGATGGTGGATGCCGGGATTGAAGCGGTGGTGATGGAAGCTTCCTCCCAGGGATTCAAGCTCCACAGGACGGCAGGGTTTGTCTTTGACTATGGCATCTTCACGAATCTTGAGAGTGACCACATCGGCCCCGGAGAGCATGAGGATTTTGAAGACTATCTGCGCTGCAAAGCCATGCTCTTCAAACAGTGCAGGGTGGGGATAGTTAACGGAGATGATGAACATACGAAGGCGGTGGTCGAAGGACACACCTGCGAGCTCATGACCTATGGAATTGATAATGAGTGCGATCTTCGCGCCTCGGATCTTTCGCTGGTGAACGGCGGGGACTACCTCGGAGTGGATTTTAAGCTATCCGGCGTCATGGACTTTTCGGCAAGGATAAAAATGCCGGGCAGATTCTCGGTCTATAATGCTCTCTGTGCCATCGCAGTCTGTCATTATTTTGATGTGCTTGTTTCGGATATAAAGGCCGCGCTGGAGAGTGCACAGGTCAAGGGCCGCATTGAATTCATCGATCTTAAGAAAAAGGTTGCGGATGCGAAGGCTTCCGGTGCATGTGACGGGAACATAAACACAGACTTTTCGCTGATGATAGATTATGCGCATAACGCCATGGCACTTGAAAGCCTGCTGAAAACCCTGAAGGAATACTCGCCTGCCAGGCTGGTGAGCCTTTTCGGCTGCGGCGGCAACCGGTCAAAGCTTCGCAGATATGAAATGGGCGAGGTTTCGGGAAAGCTTGCGGACCTTACGGTCATAACCTCTGATAATCCCCGGTTTGAAGAACCCCAGGATATAATCAATGACATTAAGACCGGCATATCAAAGACCGATGGTGAGTATGTGGAGATCTGTGACCGCTACGAAGCCATAAAATATGTGATAGAGAATGCAAAGAAGGGTGATGTGGTCGTTCTGGCCGGGAAGGGTCATGAGGACTACCAGGAGATAAAGGGCGAGAAGCATCACATGGACGAAAGAGAACTCATAGACCGCGCAGTAAAAAGCCTTCTCCCTTTGGGAGAAGGTGGCCGCGAAGCGGCCGGATGAGGGCACACAATGCAATACGCAGACATAATAATAGACGTCACATCCGCAGCCCTTGACAGGAGCTTTCAGTACCGTATCCCCGAGGAACTGCAGGGACAGATAGCCCCGGGTTTCATGGTGAGCATACCCTTTGGCAACGGGAACAGCCTTCGCAAAGGTTATGTGGTAGGGCTGTCGGAAACGCCAAAAGTGGATCCGGCGGGCATAAAGGATATTTCCGTCATAGTGACAGACTCGGATACGGCCCTTCCGTCGCTGGTAAAGCTGGCGGCCTGGATGGCGGAAAACTACGGCTCCTCCTTTGCCTCCGCGCTAAGGGTTGTTTTTCCGGTGAAGAAAAAGATAGCTCCAAAGCAGAAGTATTATCTGCATCTGGAGGGCAGCGACG
>JAEEZH010000221.1 GCA_016288495.1 Lachnospiraceae bacterium | reverse complement strand
ATATGGTAGTGGTGGGGATGCTGGCGGTGAGCTGGCTGACCTGGTTTGTAGTAAGGACACAGATCCAGCGCACACTGGAATTCCAGAGGAAAGAGATCGAATTCGGCAGGCAGCAGATACGTATGGGTAATCAGACCATTCTTGCCATAGCCCGTACCGTGGATGCAAAGGATGGTAATACCAGCATGCATTCCCAGCGTGTGTCGGATTATTCCGTTATGCTGGCCCGGGAACTGGGCTTTAGCGATGATGAGTGTGAGAATCTCCGTAAAGCAGCCCTGCTTCACGACATAGGAAAGATCGCCATTCCGGATCGTGTGCTGAATAAACCGGGAAGGCTGGATGATGAGGAATATGCGGTCATGAAGACCCACGTAAAATACGGAGCGGATATCCTTAAGGATTTCACTCTTGTGGATCATGTGGAAGAGGGTGCCAGATATCATCATGAAAGATATGACGGTTCCGGCTATTTTGAAGGGCTCAAAGGTGAAAATATCCCGCTTTACGGCAGGATAATCGCTGTGGCCGATGCCTTTGACGCAATGACGGCGAATCGTGTATACCGCAAAAAGCAGAGTTTTGATTATGTGCTGTCCGAGATTGAAAAGGGCAGGGGTAAACAGTTTGACCCGGTTATAGCCGACGCTCTGCTTAAGCTAATAGATGAGGGCAAGATAGATGTGAAGGCTCTTTATGCGACTGATCCCGTGGATTCGGCGGCGCTGGTCAAGGATATGGCCCAGGCACACAGGGAAGCAAAGAATGAGGGTGGATCCAATAAGAGTGAGGAAAAATCCAAAATGACCGGGGATGCCGCAAAAAAAGCCGTCGGCAGCGTGAAGGACAATGAAGAGGGAAGGGAGGAGAAGGCATGAACAGAAATCTTATCATTACCATAGTGACCGTTTTTGTTCTTCTCTTTTTTACCGGAGCATACCGCCTGCTGGAAATAAAGACCGGGGACCGGGACCATATAGTTAAGGTCGGATATATCTATGACGGAGATGAGAGCGCACCCTATACCGCAAATTTTATCAGAGCCCAGCATGCGATCGAGAAAAAATATGAAGGCAGGATCGAGACCGTTGTAAAGAATAATGTGCCGGACGGATCCGGGGAACAGATGATCTCCGAATTGATCGGAGAGGGCTGCGAGATCATATTTACTACCAGCTACGGTTTTCAGGAGGCGGCAAAAAAGCTGGCTGCGGAGAATCCAAACGTACAGTTTTGCCAGGCTACGGGTGACAATGCCAACACAGCTCCCGTTCTTGCGAACTATCACAATTTTATGGGCAGGATATATGAGGGACGTTATGCTTCCGGCGTAGTGGCGGGTATGAAACTCAGACAGATGATAGATGAAGGAATCATAGCCCCTGATGCTGTGAAGGTGGGTTATGTGGCTGCTTATCCCTACCCGGAGGTCATATCGGGGTATACCGCCTTCTTTCTGGGAGTTAAGAGCAAGGCTCCCGAGGCTGTAATGACGGTGCGCTATACTGATACCTGGAACAGCTATACCCTGGAATATGAGTGTGCGAAAAAAATGATAGATGAGGGCTGTGTTCTGATATCACAGCACAGTGATACCATAGGTCCGGCTGTGGCCTGTGAAGAGTCTGCCAAAGAATATCCTGTGTATCATGTGGGTTACAACCAGAGTATGGTCGGGGTGGCGCCTACCAGATCCCTGGTAAGCACCAGGATCAACTGGGAACCGTATATGGAAAGCGCCGTCGGAGCTGTGCTTGGCAAAAAGAAGATAGAGAACGCCGTACATGCTGATGTACACGGAAACGATTCCTGTGCAGGCTTTGAAGAAGGCTGGGTAGAGATGATGGAGATCAACACCCAGATCGAGGCAGAGGGCACGCAGCAGGCGCTTGACGATACTGTAGCCGCATTTAAGAAGGCAGATCTTCATGTGTTTGAGGGAGAATATACCGGAACGGATCCCTTTGATATGAATGACAGGATCGATCTCAGGACGCCCTATGCGGAAAATGAAAAGGCGTCGGCGCCTTCATTTCATTATGTGCTGGATGACGTGATCACAGTAAAAGAATAAAGTGTTATGTAAACCTTTCGAGACCTTTCTCCAGTTTTTTGTTGCGTCGCTTTGTGTTTGATGAGAGCACGGAAGGCAGATGAAGAGCCAGAAAGCGCTTGAGCTGCAGCTTTTTATCCCCTCTTATGAGGGGATTTTTGTTTTCCGGATCCAGGTTCTTCAGTTTGTTTTGGTAGACAGCGGCCTTTTGGGGCGCTCCGGAAAGATAAACATTCTGGATCGCAGTTATGTATTCATAGGTCATATAATGATCGACAAGGTTACATAATTCTGGGAATTGGGATTTTATGTAAACAGAAAGCTCTCTGTTTGCTTCTTCATTGTGGGCAGCCACATCACCTGATTTTGACATGCTGCACCTACGCTCGCGGTAGTGATACTTCGGAGTGGGATCATAGACGATCCCCGTTGCTTTTCCCAGGACCTTATCGATCACTACTCTGTCCTCCACATAGGAGTCTACCGGAAACAGGACCCCGTCCCACATTTCCCGTTTGTAAAGCTTATCCCAGCTGTGAAGATAAAAACCTGTTCCCGACAGTATCATTTCCATGGCGTCTTTGGCGCTCATGAATCGTGGACCGTCGGGGAGAGAACTGTCGGAGAGTGTTTTGTTCACATATTCATAATACCTGCCGCATACGCTGATATCGGCGTTGTGTGATGTCATGAGCGACAGGAGATGTTCAAACATATCCCGGTCTATGTAATCATCCGAATCCACAAAGCCTATATAATCTCCCGTAGCTGCCGAAAGCCCTCTGTTCCGGGCATCGGACACACCTGCTGCCTTGCAGGTGATCATTTTGAACCGCTGATCCTTTGCTGCATATTCCATGCAGATCTCTTGGCAGCCGTCGTCCGTTCCGTCGGGATCTTTGCCCACTACCATGATGACCTCCAGATCCCGGTGGGTCTGGGCACTGACGGAGTTCAGACATGCCCTTAAGTATTCTTTGACTCTGTATATTATGATGATGACGCTGATCTTTTCACCGGCCATCGCCATACCTCTTCATATAGTTGTTATAGCCCTTTTCAAAAAAATCCACCAGGACATCCAGCATTTCGTCGAAGGCAGGGTCCCGCTCTTTTTTGCCGGCAAAGATCTCTTCGGCCTGTTCCATAAGTTCAAAGATCCTGACGGGCTCCCCGGCCTGCTTTACCGTTTCTATGTAGGCTGCGGCGGAGTGGGTCATGGCCTTTAATTCCTCCTCGCTGACGGGCCGGTCGAAATCCCTGAGGGCAGCCGGCAGCTCTGAAAAATCGGAGATGAGCGTGATGCCGTCTATCAGCGAGAAGGGCACCTCACCGAAGATTATCGACCGTTTACCCAGAAGGGCCGATTCATAGGCTGCGGTACCGGTGATGGTGACTATTCCCCTGGCGTTCAGTATCCAGGGCTTGGGATCCTTGTAGTGATTGACCTGTACCACCCGCACATTGTGGAGCTCGGCAGCTTTTTTGTAAAAAGTTAACGCACGTTCCCCGAGCATGGCCTGATGCTCTTTTACATACAGTTTCCAGCCGATGGGCAGGGATTTGCTCACCTGTTCTATGAGGTTGAGTTCATCCACATAGTAGGATGCCTTTACAAATACCGAGGACTCGGGAATGAGATGGAGGGGCATGTAAACATAGGCCTCTCCTTCCACTGGAGGTTCAAAATATCTGTTCTTTCCGTACAGCATCCGTTTATTTAGTTCCGTTTCCAGATAGTGGCGAAGATAGGGCAGGGAGGGGGCGTAGAGCATGCGGCTTTTTTTCTTGAGCCCCAGATTTTTGGCGGTTATGTCCTGGTCAAAGAAATAGTTCCATTTTCCTCTCATGACCCTGGCTATCCAGATAAGTGAATCTCTTTCATACTTGTTTGTGACGGAACCTGAGAATTCCTGGTTCATGATGGAGTTCTTGGACCTGTAATCCATGATGTAATCTATGGCGTCCTTAAGCTCTTCATCACTTTTTTTCAGGTTTTCCTCATACATATCACGGATGTAGTCATCTATGCCGTAGGAATTCTGAAAACTGGGATATTTATAATAACCGAATTTAGAGTATTCGATGGTGAGACAGGGTACCTTATATCTGTAGGCGACCTCGGCGAGGATCGTGCGCTGCAGTTCAGCGTTGTCCATGTCCAGGATGATGTCGGGTTTGAATTCGTCGAAGATGCCTATGATCTTTTTATAATTGAGTTCCAGCCACAGGCAGTTCTCTTCGTATGAGGTCAGGGACCAGTAGATCCTGAAATGATAATGGCGGGTATTCTCCTGGGACGCCATAAGCTGCAGGTTAAGAGGCTTGAAATGGCTGTATTCATCCTCGATCATATTGAGGTAGTCCATATCCATGGGCCCCTGTTCGGGAGGAAGGGGAGCACTGCCGCCCACAGCCTTTTTCACGCCGCGGCTGATGCCGGTTTTTTTACGCCAGGTGTCCATGCGGTCTATGAATTCCAGGCAGATGTCCTTTACGTCGTAGATCTTTACCCTGTCCAGCTGCCTGAACTGATAGTAGGTATGCTCGTTATAATAGCACTTATTGAAGGAGGACTCCGAACTCATGATGAAAAAAGCGGCCACGTTGTTGTCTTTCCGGAGGCTCTCCGCCAGAAACCACAGGGGCTTACAGTAGGTCTCCCTGCAGATGAGAAGTATATTTTTGTTTTTCCAGGTGAAATTTTTCATAGACATTAGTATATCCAAATCGGGGCAATTCTTCAATATGAAAACATTTTTGTGGATTTTGCACGAGAAATATGGTAGAATCAAAAAAAATAGGGGTACGAATTACAGGAGGTGTATCATGCTGATTACATTGTTGCCTATGTTTGACAAGGATATGAAGGTCAAGGCTTATTCTGTCTTTTCCCAGAAGTCAAATCAGTTTTTAAATCCGCTGAGTATGATGACGGGGATCAATGACGGAGCCACCAGTATTCCTGGTCTTACAGTGCTTAACGCCATGGGCATCGAGACTATCTCGGAGGAGTCTGAGGTATTTATCCCGGTGAGCAATGTATCCATCTTTTCGGACATGGACAGCCAGTGTGAGGGGGTTGCGCATGAGAGGATAGTTTTCCTTATCGACCGTACCGTCCCCCCCGTGGATATGTATGTGGAGAGGGTAAAGCAGCTGCGTGAGGCCGGGTATAAGCTGGCTATACGTAAGATAGCGGTGAGTGAATTTGTTGATTATGCACCGCTCCTTGCCCACATGGATTATGTGCTGCTGAATAATAAAAAGATAGTCATAGAAAAGGCAAAGATATTCTTTGCACGAATGTATCCCATGGCAAAGCTCATTGCCGGCGGCATTGAGACCATGGAGATATTTGAGGGTCTTAAGGAGACCGGAGGTTATGACCTCTACGAGGGCGAGTTTTACCGTATTCCCGTGGCCATGGGCTCGAGTGAGATGTCTCCCGGAAAGGTGACCTATCTTCAGCTGCTTAAGGTGGTAAATTCTCCCGATTTTGAGCTTCAGGCTGCAGCGGATGTCATCGGACGTGATCCGGCGCTCACCATTTCCCTGTTAAAGATGGTAAACAGGGTAGTAAAGACCGCACAGATCACCACCATCAGACATGCCGCCGCCATGCTGGGACAGAGAGAGCTCAAGAAATGGATAAATACCGTTGTTACCGAGGAGCTTTATTCGGATAAGCCCAGTGAGCTTACCAGACTTTCACTTCTTCGTGCCAGATTCTGTGAGAATCTTGCAGGCCTGTTTGAGCTTAAGATGCAGAGTGAGGAGCTTTTCCTCATGGGTCTGTTCTCTGCGCTGGATGCTGTCCTTGAGAAGCCTTTGGAGGAGGCGCTTCAGCTGATCCAGCTTTCCGCTCCCATATCAAATGCCCTGATCAAGCATGAGGGACCGCTGGCACCGGTGCTGGAGTTCATGCTCGCATATGAGGCCGGAGACTGGTCCGAGGTATCGAGACTCCTGCTTCTTAAGGAAATGGATACGGACGCTGTGTACGATGCTTATCTTGAGGCTCTGACCTGGTACAGGATGACCCTGGTGGGATAAGGATATCCGTTTTATAATATGACAGACATGATAAAATGAACTGGGGGGCACCGGCTATCGGTGCCCTTTGCAGGTATTTATGAGAAAAGAGGTATAAAATGCATCAGACGAAATGGTATGAAACCATAGTATACACCGCATATGTGATCATGCTGATCGTAGCGATCCTTTTGAATGTATTTGCAGGCGGAGGGCTCAGTGCGGCAAATATCATAGTCACGGTGGTCATGTTCATACTGACTCTTATCATTTTTATTACCTGTGATAAGAATTCATTCAAGCCTGCCGCGGCAATGGCGGACGATCTTTTGGCAGCCTGCGAAAAGATGGAGAGGGATGCCCTGCGTGAGCACACATTTTTGTATGATAAATACAGAAATGATAATGAAGAGATCTTTACAGACAAGACGCTGAAGGAAGAGTATTCCGACTTTGTTTTTGAACTGGACCGCATTGAGCAGACGGCGCTCCCCTATTATAAGTGCAGCATTGAGGATTATATCAATTATGATCTGATGGACTATGTGCTCCACCGGAATATATTGAATCAGGTGGCTCCGGCCATGACCGGTCTGGGCATCCTGGGCACTTTCATAGGTCTGGCACTGGGACTTAACAGCTTTAACACCGGTTCCACTGCAGAGATAGCAAACAGCATACAGCCGCTGATGAACGGAATAAAGGTTGCGTTCCATACATCAATTTACGGAATGGTCTTTTCCCTGGTGTTCAATTATTCATTAAGACGCAGGGTTGAGGATGCGGAGCATGCAGTCAGGAAGTTTGTAAACGATTATAAGAAATATGTGCTTCCCGATACTGCCAATGACGGATTTAACAGGCTGATAGAGCTTCAGCAGGAACAGACGGCGGTGATCTCGTCCCTGGCCACCGAGGGAGCAAAGAACTTCTCCAGGGAAATGGAAAATGTATTGCGGCCTCAGTTTGACAGATTTGATAATACCATCAATGATTTTGCGAACCAGGCTACCAGGAACCAGCTCGATTCCCTTTCCGTGATAGTCAATTCCTTCATAGCCGAGATGAACAAATCTCTGGATGATGCATTCAGAAAGCTTTCCGAAAGCGCTTATGCAGCTATGGCTGCCCAGAAGGAAAACGAGAAGAGGATCAGTGAGATGATCACCTCCACCGGAGGTGCCGTGGACAATCTGTCCAGGCTCCAGAAAAGCAGTGCTGAGCTGACGGCTCTTATGGTAAAGTATGTGTCTGATGTAAATATCATGCATGAAACTGTCCTAAAGAACATAGAAAAGCTCAATACTCTTACGGAAAATGACAAAGAGCTTTTGAAAAAACAGGATCAGACGGCGCAGGCTCTGGTCAGCAGAAGCGTGCTGACGGACGCTTCCGTGAAGGCCCTGGATGAGAGGATAAAGGCCCAGCAGGAGATCCTGGAGGGTATCAATTACACCATATCTTATTCCTATGCCAATGTGGATAAGAATTTTGAAAAGGCGGCAAATGCAATAGAAGATCTGACAGATACCCTGCAGCAGATCCGGGAGGCTGAGCGTTACAGGAAACGCGGCCTGTTCCGGAAGTGATGGCGATGATATCGGTTTGGAAATGATCAGCCTACTCAATGTCATTCCGAGCCCCCTCATTGTCATTCTGAGCGAAGCGAAGAATCTTTAAAAATCCGCCCTTGGAGCACTCTTTAGGATAATAACATCTAAAAAAGGAATAATACAGTGTTATCTTATAATCGTAAACATGATGAGGAAACTTCATACTGGATGTCCTATTCCGACATGATGGCCGGACTGCTTCTGGCTTTTGTTCTGATCATTTCCTTTACCGTGCTGAATGCAAAGATACAGTATGATGAGAAGGAGAATGAGCTGCTGGGTAAAGAACAGGAACTGATGACCAGGACCGATGAGCTGGAAAAACAGCGTATCAAGGTGGCCGATCAGGAATTGAAGCTCAACGATCAGGAACAGGCTCTGGCCAAGCAGGGGGAACGTATAGCCCTTCAGGAGAAAAAGCTGAAGGAACAGAATGAACTGTTATCCCAGCTGCAGGCTCTTATGGATGAGCAGCAGGCAAAGCTGGACGATATCATAGGTATAAGGAGTGAGCTGGTGGAGGCTCTTAAGGCTGAGT
>JAEEZH010000220.1 GCA_016288495.1 Lachnospiraceae bacterium | reverse complement strand
GTAAGTATCTGCACCGAGCTTTTGACATATGGCTAGTATCCTGTCCTGTCCCCTTAGAGAAGGATCCTTTTCAACCAGAGAAGACTTTGTAAAATCCGTATTTACTCCCAGATAAGAAGCAGTTTCCTTAATGCTGTAAAAAATAAACTCTGTAAGGTCTGTCTCGCTGTTTGTCATGACACGTTCTATCAGGGGATAAACAGCATCGTAATAGGGTGCATGCCTGTATGCATCCTGAACAAGCCGTAAAAAATTCATACGGCTTTCCGGATCTGCAGAGAGCTTTGAGTCCATTATGAGATTATTCTGGGAAGGGTGATCCAGGGATATGGTAAAAGGGTGCGCTGAATTATCATATAAAATGCGGTTTCTGTTTATGAAACCTTTTTTTATATAGTTTACGTCATCCAGCAGGACGAAGCAGTCAGCCGCCGCTATCAGCTGCCAGTATCCGATATATGGGAAAAGATAAGGTTGTGTGATTGCTAGTTTCATAACCGGTATTATAGCACAATCATCCTTTTTTCTTAATCCGCGATTTTTTTTAAGGCGATAATATGGTAGAATGAACATTAGTTCGCAATAATATGATTCATCGGCCGAAAGTACTTTCTCACACGCAAGCTTGCTTGCAACTCCGTGTGAATCAAAAAAATTATATTTATAGAAGGCAGGAAATAAATTGAAGATCGATATTTTAAAAAACAGATATTACCTTTACATAACGGAATTTTTTGCGGGAATGGCCGTGATGGCGGTGGAGCTGGGAGCTTCCAGGCTGCTTGCACCCTATTTTTCCTCATCCCAGATTGTATGGACCATAATAATAGGCACCATTATGATAGCCATGGCTCTGGGAAACGTAGTGGGCGGCAAATGGGCTGATAAGGGTGATGGCCCTGACAAGCTTTTTACCAGGATTCTGATAGCTGCCATCTGGATTGCTTTCATTCCCGTGCTGGGAAAATATATCATACTGGCTATAACAGGGCTGATGATCGTCACTGTATCCACAGGGCTTCTGATCTGGTCGTCCTTTGCAGCTTGCATGATCATATTTGTTTTTCCCCTGTTTTTGCTGGGAACGGTGACACCGTCTCTAATTAAATACACCATATCCGATATCGGTGAGAGCGGCTCTGTGGCCGGAAAGTTGGGGGCCTGCAATACAATAGGTTCGATCATCGGAACCTTTCTGCCTACCTTTGTGACCATACCCTCAGTGGGAACATCTGTGACCTTTCTTATTTTTGCAGGGATATTGATCATCATTGCTGCCATTTATTTCCTGACGGCAAAATGCGGGAAGATAAAAAAAGTTATTCTCGGTGCAGGATCAGCTCTGTTTGTGATTGCATGCGTCTTCGGAAGAGGTTCCAATTTTGCATTCTGGAATGACACCCTGACATACGAGGGCGAGTCGGTATATAACTATCTGCAGGTGACGGATACGGACCGGGCTACCATGCTTTCCACAAATGTTTTATTCGGCGTGCAGTCCATAAGGATGAAGAGCAGCGACCTGACCGGGATGTATTATGATTATGCCCTGGCAGCACCGACAATGGCAATGTACGGCGGGGAAGAAAACAAGTCACCGGAAGATCTTGATATCCTGATATTAGGAATGGGAACAGGAACTTTCGGCATGCAGTGTACGAAGTTTTTTCCCGGTGCCAAAGTGACCGGCGTGGAGATAGACGACAAGATAACGGATCTGGCACATGAGTATTTTGAACTGTCAGACGATATAGTGGTTCATACCTATGATGGAAGGGCCTATCTGCAGGCCGATAAGGGAAAATATGATGTGATCATGGTGGATGCCTACCAGGATATAACCATTCCGTTTCAGATGAGCAGCGTGGAGTTTTTTACTATGGTAAAGGATCATCTGAAGGACGGGGGCGTGATGGTGGTAAATATGAACATGCATGGCTATGACGAGGAGGGCGGTCCGGACATAACTAACTATCTTTCGGACACAGTGGCTAGCGTATTTCCCAGTGTGGTCGTAGTCGATGTGAAAAATTCCACCAACCGTGAGCTTTTTGCATCAGTTGATACGGATATGATGACGGCATTATCAAAGGGTTGCGAGAGTGTTCCGGATGAAGGATTAAGCAAACAGCTTTCGGATGTTAAAGGGAGGCTGTCGGTACATGAAAGCTCTGGGCTTATACTCACGGATGACAAGGCACCTGTGGAATTGCTTGGAATGCAGGTGATCGATTCTCTTATAAATGATGAGCTGGATTATTACAAAGAGGTTTACAGGGAAGATGGCTTGAGCGGACTCATGGAGTCTTTTTAGGAAACGGGGGTTTATATGTCTTTTGTCCATTTACATACACATACGGAATACAGTCTTCTGGACGGATCAAACAAGATAAAGGATTATGTCAGCCGTGTTAAGGAGCTGGGGCAGACTGCCGCAGCCATAACTGACCACGGCGTTATGTACGGAGTGGTGGATTTTTATGAGGCGGCCAAGAAAGAGGGGATAAATCCCATACTGGGCTGTGAGATATATGTTGCTCCGGGATCCAGGTTTGATAAGGAAGCTTCGGGGGGAGATGACAGGTATAACCACCTCATTCTTCTTGCTGAGAATGATACCGGCTATCGTAACCTGGTGAAGATCGTTTCAAAAGGCTTTACCGAAGGCTATTACTATAAGCCCCGTGTGGATCATGAAGTGCTGGAACAGTACCACGAAGGACTTATCTGTCTGTCGGCATGTCTTGCGGGTGAAGTACCAAGGTTTATTACCAGGGGCATGATAGAGAAGGCGGAGGAAACAGCACTCTGGTATAAGAATCTCTTCGGAGCGGGGAATTATTATCTGGAGATGCAGGACCACGGCATTCCGGCCCAGAGAACCGTGAATATGGAACTTATGCGCATGAGCCGTGATCTGGATATTCCGCTTGTTGCTACAAACGACTGCCATTACACCTATGCGGATGATGCTCAGGCCCATGACGTGCTTCTCTGCATACAGACCGGTGCACACCTTAGCGATGAGAACCGCATGCGCTACGAGGGCGGACAGTTCTATGTAAAGAGCGAGGAGGAGATGAAGGATCTCTTCCCCTATGCGATAGAAGCGATAGAGAATACTGCAAAGATAGCAGAGCGTTGCCATGTGGAAATCCATTACAGTAAGCCGCTTCTGCCTGTGTATGAGATTCCTGAAGAATTTGACAGTGCATCGTATATTGAGAGCCTGCCGGAATCCAGGAAGGAATACATTAAAAAAGGGGAGGACAGTTACCGTAAAGCCGGCGCAGAATCGGGTGATGAAAAAACTGACGGTACAGCTACGGTGGATGAATATATACGTTCCTGGCAGTATCTGAATTACCTCTGTGATACGGGAATGCGTGAAAGGTATCCGGAGCAGTATAAGCTTTCTCTGGAGGGGGCCGGGGATGTGGTGCCTGTGCCGGAGTTTGCAGGTGGAAAAGAAAAGAAATCCGGTGCTGACAGCCCTCTGGACAGCATGATAGACAGTGCCATACAGGATGATGAGATAAAAAGGAAATATGCTGATGACGGTGGGATTTCTCCTATATGGTCCTGGAATGCATTATGCAGGCGTCTGGAGTATGAGCTGGACGTAATGCGCACCATGGACTTCGTGAATTATTTCCTGATAGTGTGGGACTATATAAACTATGCCAAGGAACACGATATTCC
>JAEEZH010000219.1 GCA_016288495.1 Lachnospiraceae bacterium | reverse complement strand
ACTGGAGGCTCTCTTTGGATATAAAGATACTGCTCAAGACCGTTTGGGTGGTGATCATGCGTAGCGGAGCTTCATAGAAGGAGTATTTAAAATGTCGGAAAGACTGACAAAAGGCGATGTTAAAAAGATAGAGGCGGAGATAGAAGAGCGCAAGCTGGTGATCCGCCCCAAGGCCATAGAGGATGTAAAGGTCACCAGAGCACAGGGCGACCTGTCCGAGAATTTTGAGTACCATGAGGCTAAGCGCTTCAAGAACCAGAATGAGAGCAGGATACGCTATCTGGAAAAGATGCTCAAGAACGCCCAGATCGTGGATGACGATTCCAATGACGACGAGGTGGGAATAAACAACACCGTGGAGGTGGAGTTCGAAGAGGACGGCACCACGGAAAAGTACAGACTGGTGACATCCATCAGAGGCGATTCCATGAAGAACCTGGTGTCCATCGAGTCCCCCATCGGCCGTGCCCTCATGGGCAAAAAGGTGGGCGACAGGGTGAGCGTAAAGGTAAATGACGACTATTCATATTATCTTAAGATCTTATCCATCACCAATACCGGCGACGATGAGGACCTGGAGATCAAGAAGTTCTGATAGCGGTTTCATGGGTGAAAGTGACAAGAGTTGCTTTGTTGTGATATAATACTTCGATATGCAGACAAATGTTTTAGAATATCTGGAATACAGTGCAAAGAGGCTCCCTGATAAGACAGCCTATGCGGATGTGGATTCTCATCTGACCTTCGGTGAGTTATATGATATTGCCAGGCGTATAGGTTCGCTGGCGGCTTCGGCCACAGACGCGCCTTCAGCACCGGTACCGGTCCTTCTTAAGAAAAGTCCCATGGCTCTGGCAGGATTTTTCGGAGTCATGTATTCGGGCAGTGCCTATGTGCCGCTGGATGTGGAGATGCCTGCAGCCAGGTTATCTTTGATAAAAGAAAACCTGAGTCCCAAGCTGGTGCTCACGGACAGGGAACATGAGGCAGTAGCACGGGATATCTTCGGCGGGAGTGTCATTGTACTCACAGTGGAGACGGCCCTTGAAAAAGAGGCGGATGAGGAGCTGCTTTCAGATATCAGAAGACGGCACCTGGATACGGATCCTGCCTATGTGCTTTACACATCAGGTTCCACGGGAGTGCCCAAGGGCGTGGTGGTGAGCCATCGCAGTCTTATAGATTATATGGACAGCTTCTGTCCGGCGGTAGGTGTAAGATCCGAAGATGTGATAGCATCCCAGGCGCCTTTTTATTTTGACGCATCTCTCATCGATATATATTGTACACTGAAAATGGGTGCTACTTTAAATATAGTTCCCCTGGAGTTTTTCAGCATCCCTCTCCGTCTGATGGAGTTTTTGCAGGATAAGACGATCACCATGATAAGATGGGTGCCTTCAGCCATGGGCATAGTGTCCACCTTTAAGGCTTTTAAGTCTTTAAGACCTGACAGTCTCAGGCTTATCATATTAGGAGCCGAGTCCATGCCCATGAAGTGTTTTAATTACTGGAGAGAGAATTATCCCGAGGCTGATTTTGTACAGATATACGGCCCCACGGAGATCACGGGCATATGTACCTATCATCATATCACCGGGGATGTTTCGGACCTTAAGGTACTTCCCATCGGAAGGGCGCTTTATAACAGCGGGGTATTTTTGCTGGATGAAAAGGATGGGCTCATAGATGAGAAGGATGCCGGCAGGGTCGGCGAGATCTGCGTAAAGGGCACCTGCCTGGCGCATGGTTATTACAATGATCCCGAGCGCACGGCGACCGTGTTTGTGCAGAATCCTTTGAACCCCTACTATCCTGAGAGGATATATCGCACCGGTGACATGGCCTCTTACAATGAGGCCGGCGATCTGGTATTTGCGGGACGCAGGGATTTTCAGATAAAGCATATGGGCCACAGGATCGAGCTGGGAGAAATAGAGAATGCTGCCGCATCCTTGGATATCATCAGCCGGGCGGCCTGCTTTTTTGACGAGAAGAAAAATAAGATCCACATGGCTTATGAGGCCAAAGGAGAATCGGAAGGGAAGGCGGATGAAGCTGCCATCATGGCTGCTCTTGGAGAGAAGCTTCCCAAATATATGATACCGAATGTGTATCATCCTGTTGAGAACCTTCCACAGACTGCTACGGGAAAGGCCGACAGAGGTAAACTTAAGGAAATGTTTTTGTAGAGGAGGAGT
>JAEEZH010000218.1 GCA_016288495.1 Lachnospiraceae bacterium | reverse complement strand
CATATCCATAGCAGCCTTTGGCAGTGTCATAAAAATGGCGCTGAACAGTGAATACAGCATAAAGAAAGCCACAAAATTCGCATGGCTCATGTCTATCTTATCCGCATAATAAAACATATAACACATAAAACACACGGACACTACGACAAAGGGAAGGCTTCCGATACGAAGGAAAAACGGAAGCTCATATTTAAGAGAAGCCTTACCCAGGAATTTCTCACCCCATTTTGAATACACCCTCTTCTGGACCCCCCTCAGTTTGATCTTGTTTATCCCGCGCAGCATCTCATGGGAAAAGGAATATTCATCACTGGAGCTTTCTGCCAGGGGCCAGGCGCGCTGACGCCTCAGGATCACACTGATCACAAAAAAGCCCAGATATAACAGATATACCAGAACAAGTCCAAACAGGAATTTATTCCTGTGATACGAAAGGAATCTGATGTATTCCGCTCCCGCAATGAAATTAAGCACCGTCAGGAACACGCCGGAGAAAGCGCTTCTGCACAGGGCATCCACTTCAAACAGCCAGCTGGCTATCCTTCCTGATTCATTATCCTTAAAAAAATCCGCCGGGGAGGACAGGATACGCCCCATAAACGCCATCTTCAGGGAATAAGATGCCCTTTCCACTATCCTCGATCTCATCAGTGCAACGTAAAGGCCGAACAGAAAAGCTGCAAAAGTTCCCACAAAAAGAGCCACATTGATAAGCATGGAAGAAAGGGGCGTGGCGATATCATAATATGCGACCATACGCTGCCACAACAGGGAACAGGACTCCCAGACAACAGGTATCGACAAAAAGGCAAAGGCCAGAAGGAACCAGTCTGCCACCGGTATTTCCCTCAGCGTAAACTTCAGTATATCTATCGGAGTCATGGGTCTTGGGGGAAAGGGTCTGTAAAAAACATATGCATCCTCATCCAGCTCGACGCCGGTATTTACCAGGACATCGATACCCCCGGGCTTATATATGTGTATCCGATAGCCGCCGAAAAACATGGGGATCAGCGCAACCGCATCCTTTTGTTTTTTCCTGAAACCTATCATCACCATAGAGGCATCCCTCTTCCAGTCTTTATTCAGCTTCACCCTGCGGTAATAAACGCCGATACGCCGCATGCGGTAATCCAGGATCTCTTCTGTTCCATCTATGAAATCAGGTACGGCTCCGCCCTTTATACCAAAGGAACCCAGGACCCTCTCAGTGGCAGACAAAAGGGCACCGCGGTAGATCTGATCCTCCTTTTTGCCGGAGGTCATCATCCTTACCGCGTCCGTCATGGTCTCCTGAAAGACTGTATTATCGTTTTGTGCTCTTTTTTTCAGCAGGTCGTCGTATATCATATCAATACTCTATCCCTCAACGCACACCAGGTCGTAATATTTTCCCTGTTTTTTCATGAGTTCGTCATGGGTTCCAGACTCGACTATCCGGCCATTGTCCATGACTATGATCCTGTCGCACTGCATCACGGCAGAAAGCCTGTGAGCGATGAGGATGCAGGTGTTTCCCCTGCTCTTTATGGAATCCAGTACCTTTCTTTCCGTGGCGTTGTCAAGGGAAGCCGTAGCCTCATCCAGTATCACCACCGTAGGATCATGAGCCAGGGCGGAAGCGATCTCCAGACGCTGTCGCTGGCCTCCGGAAAAATTGGTACCACCGCTCTTAAGGTTACAGTCATAACCTCCGGGGCGGAGCATTATCTCATCGTGGAGGGAAGTGTCTATGGCGGCAAGCCTTATATCAAAGTTCTCCACCGTGGAATCCCACATGCTCAGATTGTTCGCCAGAGTATCGCTGAACAGACATATATCCTGATCCACCAGAGCCACACAGTCGGTGAAGACGGCTCCTTCAATCTGTTGTATCCCTTTCCCGTCATAGCGTATACTTCCGCTCCAGGGTTCATAAAGGCCTGTAAGGAGCTTGGAGACCGTGGATTTTCCGCAGCCGGAGCTACCGGTTATCGCCACCGTTTCTCCCTTCTTTACATGAAGTGAAAAATCCTTTATCACCGGCTCGTCATATCTGGAATAGCCAAAGACTATATTTTCCACATCTATCTTTCCGGACAGTTTTTTATGTGATACATCCTCCTTCACATCGGTCGATTCCCTGGCATTTTCCCTGGCATAGTCCAGCACATCCCTGACTCTCTCGGATCTGGAGGTAAGTTCCGTAAAGGCAGCGGTGGATGCAGCCAGCTTTTTGGCGGGCTCACTCATCAGGTCAAAATATCCCACGCAGGCCATCAGGCTGCCTACGGTAAAATCCCCGCCGGACAACAGATATATTCCGCTTCCGAAAATAAAGGCGGAACAGATGGTATTCACAAACTCCGGCACCCTTCCCAGGACCACATTGATCTTATCCGATTCGGTCCTCCTGTTATAAGTGCCGGAAAGAGCCGCCGACCAGCGCTGGAAAAACCCAAGCTCGGCGCCGCAGCTCTTTATCGTGTTCATCATTTCTATTCCGGATACGGTCATGGCCGAGACCAGACCTTCTCCTCTTTCTATCACTCTCTCGGAATTAAGCTTTCTTTTTACAAGGATCGCTCCCGCGACCACATTCAGTATAATGGTCATGGCGCCCGCACAGCCCAGCAGCAAACTGTAATTAAACATGACCGCCATATATAATAACATCAGCACGGTATCCAGAAAGAAGGGAGCTATGCTGGTTACCAGTTCAAAGGCCATCTTTTCGTTATAATCACGGCGCCTTAAAACATCGCCCACACTTCTCTGGGTAAAAAAAGCAGCAGGAAGATGGAGCACATGCCACATAAAATTCATGCTTCCCGTCACTGCCAGCTTTCTCTGAAGCGTATTATTGAAAACGGATTGTATAAATATACACAACAGACGAAGAATACAGACTGCTGCCAGCGTATTATAAAAAAGCCATTCCCATTGTTCGGAGGACGAATCCAGGATCTTATCCAGGAAAACCTCATTGAGCACGGGCCAAAGATAGTTCACGCACGCCAGCACAAATGCCAGAATAGCCAGAAAGGCCAGAACATTTTTCTTGTCCCTGACCTCTCCGGACATAAGTGTAATGAAAAAACGTCTCTTTCCTCCGGGAGTAAAATCTTCTCCCGGGCGAAAACGTATGCAAAGTCCACCGTACACTCTGGACAGTTCGTCCATAGTCATACTGTAAGAGCCCCAGGCAGGATCGCATATATAGGCTTTATTTCGTTTAAAACCCCTGAGTACCACGAAATGATTGTAATTAAAAAAAAGAATACAGGGAAAATCAGCACTTTCCTTAAGCTCTGAAATCCCCTCTATCCTGTATCCGTCCGCTTCAAGGCCGTAACCTCTGGCTGCAAGCACCATCCTGCCGGCCCTGGATCCGTTCCGCGACACTCCCGTAGTCTGCCTGATACTCTCGGATGATACCCACTTACCGTAATAACCCAGGATCATCTGAAGGCAGACCGCACCGCACTCCAGATCCTCCATCTGCATCATGCCGGGTACAGCCGCCAGACCTTTTTTTATAGGTTGTTTAATAAACGAAGAAACTTTTTTAGACATATATTATGATCATCTGATCCCCAACAGATAATCCGTAAGGGTATCCTTTCCGGTGACTATCACCGCTTCGTACAAACCATCAGGCAATCCGGTTTTGATATCAAAGGTATAGATCCCTTCTCCGTGGTCAATACCACTGGCCTGTACCACAAAAAGATAATAGCTGTCCGTTTCATCCGGAACCGCAGCCACTATATCCGTGACATGATATCTGGTCCCTTCAATTATAACCTCCATACCCTGTTTTACGGCATCCAGATTATCGGCACCCAGGAAAACGGTCATCACCCCGTCATCGCAGACGCAGGCACAGGTCAGCCCATCCACCAGCTCATCAGAGGTGACCATGAACCAGAAAACGACAAAGATCAGCAATGTTCCCAAAAGGAGCATCCATGATCCGGGTTTTATTATCTTGACATATTCATAGAGCTGCTCCGGATCATTGATCTCCGGAGCAGCATTCTTCTTTTTATCTGACATATCCGATCTATTCTTCTATAGGCTTTTGCTCTTCCTTCTTGGCATTGCCTATAGTACCGCCGCTGTATTTGTCAAGCTCATCCACGCTCAGCTTAACGACGTCTTTCTCGTTAACGTTCTTTTCGTCATTCTGAATGATCTTATCCTTATCCATATCGTCTCCTTTTCATGCTAACATTTAACCATTCCGTTTCCGGGTCATATAAACTGCAGTCCCGTCACACCCGTAAAGAGATTCCTGATCGCCTCCGGATCGCCGCCCTTTATGCTGAACTTGATCTTGACATCCGCAGGTACGCCCTTGAAGGCGCCAGCTCCCACAGACTTAAGCACGGCACTCTTTACAGTCAGGCTCTTAAGTGCTGTCAGTCCTTCAAAGGCACCGGCTCCGATGGATTCCACCTTAGCTGTGATGATCAGCTTCTTTACAAGGGCACAGCCCGCAAAGGCTCTGTCACCTATGGTGATAAGGTTCTTATTAAGCGTGATCTTCTTTGCTGCTGCGCAGCCTTCAAACGCTCTGGTGCCCACCAGTTCCAGATTCTTGGGCAGAGCTATCTTCTTTAGCGCAATACAGCCCGCGAAGGCACTGTCCATTATCCTTATAAGCCCCTTGGAAAGCTTCAGGGATTTAAGTGAAGTACAGCCGGCGAAAGCACGTTTCTCTATGTATCTCACGTTCTTGCCCACGTTCACGCTGGTGATGACTGTATTGCCGTCAAAGGCACCTTCTGCTACGCCCACTACGGTATATTTAATTCCTTCCACCTTTATCGCAGCCGGTATCTTGATCTTCTTCACATTCTTGAACAGAGGATTGATACCGATGACTTCCACTTCGTTTCCGGATACGAGCCTGTACATCACGCCCTTCTTGTCATTGAACATAGGCTTGTCGGCATTCGGATCCGCCATTTTGCTCACTCTGACGGTGAGAGTCTTCTTATAGATGGCTGCCGAAGCGACATAGGGCCATACCGCGTCATGCTCTCCGATTATACCCGTCACGCCGGAATCCATCCTCTCGGCCACGAAATCCCTGTCGGAAGGAAGAACATATACATCCAACTCGCCCTCGCCCTCGGCCAGGCCTACTATGGTTCCGTCAGGCTCAACCGAATATCCGTCATCATCGGGATCGGGATTTACGAAATAGTACTGAAGTCCATCGCTTCCGTCGCCGTCTTCGCTCTTTCTGTCCGAAACGATCTCGGGAGTCACATGTACTATGGAACCTGCACTTACGGTGATGGTATCCGAACCCTTAACCTCGAGATCCTTTATAGCTTTGATCCTCTCCAGCTCGGATGCGTGCGCCACTCTCTCATCGGAAGCATAGAAGTATTCTCCGTCAACCTCCGCATAAACGGTAAGTATCTCTATGACCGCGCCGTTCTCATCGGTCTCAGTGGTAAACAGATCGTCCCATACGTCGATCACCTCGTCAAATGCCTGTCCCTGTCCGGGCATGAGCGCAGGTATCCTGACATGTGTCAGCTTTTCTTCTTCATTCTCACCCAGATCGATACCAAGATCAACAGCCTGAGCCTTTGACTTGGCGTGTCCGTTATTTACTATCTGACCTGAAACGCGATACTGGTTTCTCGTGCCGGTACACTCTACGGTCATACCCTCTACTTCGAGATTGCTCTTAAGAGCTTCCTCTACTACCTCGTCTACTATCACCTTTCCGTCCTTATCCAGCACGCTGATATATGCCTTAACCTCTTTTGCATCCTCGGGTACCGCCAGAGCTCCCGCGAAGTAAAGATCTTCACCGCCTGTCAGAGTCTCTATGGAAAGGCTGTCCACTGTGGTTATCTCGAAATCGTTATCTTCCGCAGCGCCGACGCTCTCTTCATCCGTGCCGCCGTAAGTGTCAAGCAGAAGCGAATTGCCCTCTTCATCCACAGCCTTAACTGTAAGCTTCTTATTGGTGATAAAGCCGTCATTGAGTACTCTGAATTCAAAGCCGCCCATGCTGCCTGCATCTGCAGCGGTAAACTTGGCGTCCTTTATCTTCACCCGTCCTGCGGGATCCACCTTAAAGGCTACAGGTACGCCGTTTTCATTATCCATTACAGTGATGGGAACATAGTCTTCCTTGCTGAGGCCGTTCTTTACGGACTTTTTGCCGTTGGCATCCCATTCCGAATACTCTCTTGAGAAACCGTCCGTCACATCGGTGAATTCCTCATAGCTGACCACCCTGTCCATAGCCTTGTAGGAGAGACCGATGAGTCCGCCCTCAGGGGTGAGTGCAAAGGCAGGCCTGCGGTAATGTGCACCGGTCTTGCTGGTGATCTGTACGGGATAGGTAAGCTCACTGTCATGTCCATAACCTGAGAATCTCAGGGTGAAGAGCTGTTCTTCCTTGGAAGCATTCTCGGGAAGAGCCGCTTCATAACTGCCTTCTTCCACGCCCTTCCTTACTCCGAGAACAGACTGTGACCACATCACATACATGTAATCTTTCGAAGATTCCACGTCAAAGGAGCTTATATTGCTGGCGATCTCATCAGTGTTGACCCGATCGTCCACCTCTGCCTTTGTGCCCTTTGCCAGAGTGAAAGGAGGAACATAACCTGTCTTAGCATCATCCTTGGGCTTCTCCTTGTCGATATAATAATAATGCTTTCCGTCGTTAGAAACATCATCTATATAAAGATGATTCTTCACTATGTTCGAAATATCAATGGCACATATATCCCCGTCACTTAAGAAGCAAAGCCAGGTGGCATCGTCCATCCTCGCGAATTTCGCATTGCAATCCTCATCCTTGTCAGAAGTTATGATCATGGGATAAGTAAATCCGGGAGTCTGACCGGAGCCCCCAAAGTTGTACATCTGCATGTAGATCTCTCTGTCTGCATAGGTCTGCATGTCACCATCCATATCAACGGTATAGGCAAACAGACCCATGTTTTCACAGCTCATTGCATCGGAATCCATTATGACAGGTGCCGTCTTCTTGCCTGTATCCTTAAGGATCGGAACAGGTATGGCATGGGTACCGTCTTTCCAGTAGCCTGACTCATCCAGCTGCTCATTAATGGTAACTGAAGGCAGGAAATCAAAGAATCTCTGTCCGTAGAAGCATTCGGCGTAGGCATCTGCCCTTTCTGCGATCTGTGCCTCCGAAAGATTATAGTCTTCAAACTCATCTTCTATATATTCTTTCCACTCAGCCTTCTCAGCCTCACTCGTGCCATCATCCCACCCTTCATTATAGGTGTAGAATCTTGCAGCAAACAGGTCATGCTTGGGATTGATCACATCACCCACCGTCGCGTTAGCATTCTGTTCAAATTCCTTCTTCTCATAGTAGACTACAAAGCCATCATCATTGGAAGCCACATTCTGGGCCACATCCTGGGCGAAGTCACTGAAATCGGGAAGGGAACCCTTCTTCGCGGTATTTGCGGATATCGCTGACTTATCCGTGGTGGTCTTAGTGATCTCTATGATATCATCATCACATTCACCCGTAAGGGTATTCAGGAACCGTCCGTGAAGGTTCATTCCGTGCTGACGCACGATGATATCATCTTCATCCATGTAATCTTTATCCACGGTGGACCAGATGATGATGGCGCCCTTCTCTCCGGGAGTATCCTTCAGTCTGAAGATCCTGGGATTGGAATCCATACCCGAATCGCTCTCGTCCAGCATCGAAGGGATGCCCCAGCCATTATCATAAACCATATAATATGCGGTTCTCGCATTCTTAACATCACTTACCTTGTTGGCGGGAACGTTGGTAAATACTGCTGCATATTTCCTGTTTCCAATGGATATCACTTCGAATTCAGGATTCTCAACGATCTTATCCGCTACAGCAGCCTCGGAATATGCCTCGGAATCCTCATCCAGGCTTCCTTCCAGCTCTTCCTTCTCAAATTCTTCATTTACCTCGCTCTTGCTCTTCCACTTCGTACCGCCCTCCATATAGCTCAGATCGGCCAGCTTCAGGGTCTTGGCACTCTCGCCCAAAAGATTCTCTTCCTGAAGATCGTTCAGTGCGGAATCAAAGGCCGCTCCGAGGGCACCGTCCTCCTCCTCGTCATCAGGTCCGAAGAGGGTGTACTTCTTCTCTGCTATCTTCTTTTCAAACTTGAATACGAAGAGCACCTCAGCCGAAACCTTGGCCGAAAGGGTCACCGTTCCCTGATGATCGGTATCTCCGGTATAGAAGTTAAAATCAAAGGCTGCTGTACCTGATATGTCCACCTCAAGGGCACCAAACAGAGCACCGGCTCCCACCGTCAGGGTGATATAAGGAGCTATGTTGAAATTACCCTCACGGGTCAGGACATCATCCTTCCAGATGAAGAATTTCTCCTGTTCTTTCTCCCCCGCGTACCTCCGGTTCTTCTTCGCCTTTATCTGATCCGACAGATCCTGCTTTACTATGAAGCTGGCTCCCAGATCACCGCCTGCGGCTATACCGATATTGATGGTGAAGCCCCAAGGCAGCTGGAACTTGATATCCACACTGCCCTTTATGGTGAGCTTCGCGGTGAGTATCATGGATTTGAAATAATACTTGCACAGCTCTGAATCAAAGGCGTAGGTAACCACCAGTCTGACGCCGAGGGATATCTCCAGCTTACCGCCTATCTTGGTAGACTTCTTCTCAGGGCCATCCTTATGTGTATTGTCAGCCTCCTTCTCATAGGCCTCGGACTTTTCCTTTCTGGCCTTCTTGGCGTCTTCGTATTCCTTCTGTGCATCCTGATAAGCCTTCTTCTTTGCCTCGGAGCCGTCATTTTCCTTTCTGGCCTTTTCAGCCGCCTTGGCTTTGGAGCCCACTTCCTCGTCGGCGCTCACCAGAGCCTCCGCAGCCTCTGTCAGCTCGGATTTCTGATTATCCTTTGTCTTTTCATAGATCTGATGACCTATACCTATGGTAAGGACCTTATCTCCGGTGCCGTCGCCGGTCATTTCCAGCTCATCAAAGCTGCCGACCCAGCCCAGTGAGAAGCGTGAATCCACATTGCTCAGGAAGTCAATGTTCACCCCGCCGAGTCCCACTGCAAATTCATTGAGCAGAGTAAGGGTACCTACAGCCTGAACAAGCTTGAGTCCCACTTCCCTCTCCAGGTACTCATGGCCCTGAGCATCAGTAAACTTAACTCTGGCAGTAACGCCGGGCTTCAGGTTCATGGTATCGGGCTTAAACTCAAATCTGAAACGGCCCAGACCCTCTGATATGGCTGTACCCTGTACCGGATCACCGATGGGCTTGTCGCCGTCATAGAACTGCATCACGCCCTTTACGGTCTCCACTCCGGGATTATCCGCAGTCATCTCTATACGGTAAGCCTTATCCTTATCCGTATTAGTGTCATTCGTACCTACGGTAAAGTCGAGGAAATATCCCTGATAGAAGTTCTTAGGGATCACCTGCTCCCATTTTTTGTCTTCATTCTTTTCCTTCTGGGTGAGAGTCTTCCAGGAATTATTGACCTTGTAAAGAGCCACATCCCTGATGTTCAGATCCTCCTGAGCCTTGACAACCACATTTTTGCAGTCGGCGGGGAACAGAGGCGCGCCCACATTGATGGAGCCCTCCGCACCGTCATAGTTCAGATTTACCAGATAAGTTTCATAAGGATCAAACTCAGTGGAAGCTATCCTGAAATAACCGTCCCCGGTGATCCTCTTATCCTTGGAAGTGCCTCTGGCAGTAACCGCCTCATTATAGTTGCACACTGCCTGGGCGCCGTTAAGTCCTCTCTCTGATTTGTAATGAGAGATAAGGTATTCGTCTTCAAGTATCAGGAAGCCCTCGATATCCGCAGGATGGCTGGCCTCCTTCTTGGGCTCAAAATTGTAATATACACGGCCCACAGGACGTTTCATCACATAAGGGAGCACATTACCTCTGACGGCATTAAAGCTGTCATAGGTATCATCCTCCGACATAACGCCGTCTTCATCATCATCCAGGGTACCGTCTCTCCATGCCACCCTGTAGCTGCTCTCACCGGTGCTCTGGCCGTTTTTATCCTTGTCCAGATCCGTGATACCTACCAGATTATAGGTCTTGTGCAGGCTCACGCCGGGAATATCGATCACGTTCTGGTAATCTCCGACCCAGGTCTTTTTATTGGCTTCATCCACATAGAGCACCTTGCCCAGCTTAGCGCTCTCCTTGCCTTTGTAAAGAGGATCGGACAAAACTCGAAGATGGGTATCGTCATATACAAGATTGACGGTAGCGCTTCCGGAATCCACACCTCCGAAGCCGGTGACCAGCTTGTTCTTATCTGCCTGATTGACTGTGGAAGCGGTATATTTTCCTGAGCTGAGCTCTATCGCCTTAACCGCATATCCGCTCTTTGCGGCACTGGTGATCTCCAAAGTGTCCAGCCTGTTGACCGTGAAGGATTCACCGTCTGAATAACCCTTATAATTACCCTTGTTGGGATCGGCATTCTTAAAGGTGACCTGGACAGTTTTCGGAACTACGACAGGCATCAGTATATAGGAGCCGTCACTCTGCTTATAGTCCTTGCAATGGGAATTGATCCATTTGGTGCTCAGGTTGAACTCGGTGGGTATGATCTCATCGGACCAATTGTTGCTGCCGGTGTTCTTTTTAAGCTTGTAGCCCTTGACCTCAACGGTACTTGCAGAAGGCTTGACGCCGGCGGAATTGCCCTGGGTACCGTAATGGAAATAAACCTTTACATTATCTCCCACATTCTTCGTTATGGAATCCTCATCCTTGCTGGTGGCACTGAAGGAAGCCATGCCGTAATAGAAAGCATCATGCTTTGAGGACTTACCGGCCTGGGTATAAGTCTTTTCCGTAAATTCATTTGAAGAATTACCGTTGTTCATCTTGAAGGTAACGGTAGGATAAACAACCTTTATGTTGTCCTTTATGTTGAACCAGGTATTGCTGTTCTTCATGCAGCCGGTACCCCAGCATTCTGCGCAGATGCTGGCGTTGGTATAATTCTCCCAGCCGTTGTTCTCGAAGGTGACCGTGAACCTCTCCTCATCGCTGCTGGTTTCCCTGCTGATGGACTGGTTCTGACCGTTGCCGGAATAGATCCTGATAGTAGCCTTTTTACCTCTCGCATTGGAAGCAGGCCAGGGATACCAGGTATCACCGTTCATGGTAAAGGTAACAGAAAGGCTCTTTGCTCCTGCGAGATTGAGACCGCTCTTGTAGGTCCTCTCTTTCTCATTGCCGTTCTGGTGATCGTAACGGTCATAGCTGTAAGTAACCGTGGCGTCGCCGTTAACCTCCTCCACAGACAGGGGCACGTTGCCATTATTAATAAAATCTGCCAGATCAACGGAATCATTGCCGGAATCATCAAGATCCGAAGAGCCGTCCACGGTCTCCCCGTTCCCGCTCTCCTCAAATGCGCTCTTGAGCGATTCAATGACCACCAGAGCCGCATTGCTCTCCTCGACGACCTTTTCATTCTCACTCCTGATACCTACCCAGAAGGACTTCTCCTCATCCCTGATACCATTTATAGGGATCACCAGTTCTCTCTCGGTGATGCCGGGAGCAAAATACAGTTCTTGGTTAAAGGGAACATAGTCCGTTCCGGATACGGCAGTCTCACCCTTTGTGCCTACGGTAACAGTAGCCATCTGCTCGGTACCGCCCTCTCTGACGATGGTGACCCTGGCTTCGGATTCGCCTATGTGTACCCTGACTTCCTTTTCCTTTACGGAAAAGATGTTGTCCTGCTTTTCATCTATATCCTTGATATTGAAATAGCCGTGATAATTAGCACCCAGCTCAACTCCCTTCTCATCGTAAAGAAGGAAAGCCACAACCTCATCGGACTCGGAAACGCCGTCTGCTATGGGCTTGATCTTGATCTCTTTTTTGTACTCTCCGGGGGCGAAGGTCAAAGCGCAGGTCACGCCGGGAGTCTCCTTCATGGCCTCGATGGTCTCAGCCTCACCCTCAGCCATGGCCTCTTTATACTCGGGATCCACGTTCTCGGGGGAATACTCTCTCCAGTCTCTCTCGGGAGCATCCTCGCCCATCTGTGCCTTATAGGCATTTGCCAGACCGCTGTTGTCGTAGGGAAGTGTACGCTCCTTAGCTTCAGCCTCAGTATCCTCGCTGAGGGCATCTTCGTTTTCTTCGATGCCGGATACTTCCTCTTCAGCCGATTCCCTTACTTCCTCAGTCTTTGCATCATCCGCATCATCAGTCTCGGCTCCTGCGACTTCCTCATGAGCTTCGATGGTCACAGGCTCCAGCTGGGAATCATCCGCGATGACATCATCGGATCCGTCCCAGCCCTCGGGAGCAGCTACCTCGCCCAGTACATCCGACTCCTCGGATACCACGGACTCAGCCTCGTCCTTATCGGATTCACTGCCCTCGGACTCTACTTCTACATTATCGGTCTCCAAAGCACCGGCCTCTTCGGTTTCAACACCCTCCTCAAGAGCGCTGACCTCTTCCTCGGCCACGTCATCAAGCTGTACTTCCTCCTCCACGGAAAGACCGTTCTCCTCCTGAGAGATAACCTCTGCGTCCTCCTTTACCAGCGGTATGGCATCAGGATTCTCATCAAGGACCCGTTCCGTAGTCTCATCGCCGCCCTTTTCCAGTACGGAAAGGGTGTAATCCTTACCGTATGAAGCGGAAACATCCACTGCCTTGAAGGTGACCGAAGCTTCATTATCGGTGTTACCCTCACGAACGATGGTCAGGGTATCCTCTCCGTCCTCTGCCACATCATAGAGAGTCTGGCCGAATTCTATGACTCCCTCAGGATGCTCCTCATCTCCGACCATATCCCTGAGTTCTTCTTCAAGAGCCTCTTCCTGCGCTTCAAAGAAAGCCTCTTCCTCAGCAGCCTGCTGGGCAGCATAAACCGCCGGCTGGATCGAAGATGCCAGCATGGACAGGGTGAGCGTCATGCTCAGAAATCTTTTTAAAAATCTGTCCCTCATATTATCCTCCTTCATATATATGATTTTTCCATAAAATCCTATACAAACCGTATCATATATTTTACCACATTTTGGGTAGTTTTTACAAGAAAAAACAGACCATATGCGATAATGTATCATTATCACATATGGTCCGCATCAAAACCGCACACACCGCCCCTATTCACACATACAGGGAGTCATGGAGCTCCTGCCACAGCTTTCCATAGCCCTCCGACGAAGGGGAAACGGGCTTTTTCAGGGGATTTTTTATATCGACGGCTATCTCACCGCCCTCTTTCAGTACCATGATCCTGCTGCCGAGAGTCAGGGATTCCTGAATATTATGAGTTATGAAGATAAATGTGCTGTCCTCATTGGAAAAGATCTTTGCCATCTCCGCCTGAAGATTGTTTCTTGAAATGGCGTCAAGGGCGGCGAAGGGCTCATCCATAAGGATTATCTCAGACTTGAGCGCCAGGGCCTTGGCTATGGCCACCCTCTGCTTCATGCCTCCGGAAAGCTGGTGGGGATAGCTTTTTTTCACATCCGGCAGCCCCACCTTTTTAAGCACGCTGTCGGTTATCTCATCCAGCTCTCTGCCGTTCTTTATCCCTTTTAACCTAAGGGGATATTTGATATTTTCCTCCACGCTCTTCCAGGGGAAGAGCTGGTCAAAGGTCTGGAAAACCATGAGCCTGTCCGCGCCGGGCTCTTTGCACACCTTTCCGTTTACAAGGATCTCGCCCTCGTAGCTTTCAAAACCGGCAACACACCGCAAAAAAGTGGTCTTGCCGCAGCCCGAAGGACCAAGGATACAAAGAAATTCTTTTTTTTCGAGCTCAAGGTTCAGCCCTTTCAGGACCTCATGGCCGCACTCGCCGTCATCATAGGATTTACTTAAGTTTCGGACTTCCAGGATGATATCTTTTTTCATCGGCTCATACCCCACTTTCTGATGGTAGCCTTCTCAAGAGGGACCAGTACCCCGTACTGGACCAACACACCGATGATCACGATGACCAGGAGCGTGGCATACATCTCCTCGTTGTTCATGTTCGTCCTCATCTGGTTTATGAAAAGACCTATTCCGGGACAGCTGGCAATGCCGAATATCATCTCCGCGCTTATCAGTCCCCTCCAGGCTCTGGCCCAGCCGCCCTTGAGACCGGAAAGGATATAGGGCATGGTGGCCGGAAGATATATGCCGGTGAGAAGGCTCATGTCCTTCAGTCCTATGTTTTCCCCGGCTTCCACATAGATCGGCGGGACCGCCATGAAACCGTCCAGAACACTCCTGGACATGGGCCATATGGAAGCGTGGATCACCAGGAATACGATGACTCCCGGATTCACCCCGAAGATGACTATCACCACCGGGAGAAGCGCAACGCCGGGAAGCAGATCGCATACCGAGACCAGCAGATTATAAACATGGTAAAAGGGCCGGCAGAGGATCGCCAGCCCTGAAAGAACAAATGCAAGAATGATGCCCGACAAAAGACCCGTGACAAGAAGCTTCATGGAATTCAACACGTATTTCCACAGGGAAACCCCGCCGTATCCTTTGACAAAATTTCTGACAAAAGCTTTCGCTATAGCTTCAAGTGTGGGAAAGACCAGTGCGGAACGGGGTCCGAACACCTGCGCCCTGGCCAGTATCTCCCAGGCTGCAAGGATCAGCAGTACAAAAATGATCTGTACGACTATCCCCATTTTAGTATCTTTGTCTTTTTTCATCCGAATCTACCTTATCTCAATCGCCGTTTACATTGTCAAACACCAGATCGCTGTAGGAAGAAGGCTTTGCGGAAGCGTCTATGAAATCATTCTCAGCCATGAATACCGCCAGCTCATACACGCCCTTTGTCTCGGTCTTGTAATTGCCTGCTTCCATGTACTTGATCTCATCCTCAAGGGTGTTTCCATCGAATTCGGCGGTGATAGCAGCAGCCTCCTTCACATCCGCATTGATGAAATCTATGGCATCCGAAATACCGTCACAGAGTGCAGCATAAAGATCGGGATTATCGTTGTAAAGGGTTTCGGACGCAACGCCTACGATGAAGGATCTGTCGGCAGACCAGATATTGGCCACTTCATTAAGCTCATGCAGGGAAGCCTCATCCCTTTCCTTGTAGATATAAGGATTGCTGGTGAGATGCAAGGCCACATTTCCGGTTTCCAGAGCAGTCATGCCGTCGGGATGCTTCATGGCTATGATATTGGAATCAAGGGCATGAGCGTCATATCCGTTCTCGGAAAGAGCCATTCCCAGTATAACATGCTGGATGGCGCCGATGTTTACCAGAGCTATCTGCTTATCGCTGCCCACCAGATCCCCCAGGGAATTAACGGAGTCATCATTTGTCATCAGACCGTGCTCCTGTCCCGAAAGGTTAGTGAATATCTTATATCCGAGGCCCTTGGTGACGCCTGTCACAGCAGGTCCCACTCCCATAAAGCCCACATCGATGGTACCGGAAGCAATGCCTGTATTGATATCCGGCCCGGAGCTCATCTGGGTCCACACGATCTCCAGAGATCTGCCCGTAACTTCCTTATAGCTTTCCTCTATGAAGCCCTTCTCCTGTGCAATGGTAAGAGGTGCATAGGCAAGGCCGTACTGATAGGCCATGTTCAGGATGTCCTTTTCACCAACCTCATCCTTTGTCTCAGACTCAGGCTGGGACTGGGGCTGGGCATCCCCGGCACCTGCGGAAGATGCATTGTTTCCCGAACATCCCACAAGTGAAGCAACCGTACAAACAGTGAGCATAAGAGCTGCAAATCGTTTCATAATAATTCCTCCTCATGTGTAACATAACTACATCGTTATATTAACATAAGGAATTATTTATGTCAAACACTTTTTTCCGTCATCCGGACCACCGGCACTAAAACCCGACCTCGGTATCGACCATCACGTTATCCTTTTCCTTCTGTATACGCTCCTGTTCCTGCCGCTCCTGCTCCTCCTGCTGCCGCCTTATCCTCTCCTCCTCTTCTTCGGGGGTACGCTTAGGCTTTAACTCATCATATTTATCCTTGAGCTGCTGCTGTACCGTAGACAGCTCCACGTAGGGATATTTATCCTCTCCCCCCTTGTACTCCAGGGCGTGTTTATACAGATAATCCTTGATCAGCAGGATATAACCGTTGTGCAGATGCATTCCGTCATCGGTGGCTTCCGGTACCAGGGCTCCGTCCGCATTTGTGAATTCGGGGATCTCATTCAGATCCAGGAAGACTATCCCCTCATCCTTAGCCACCTTTTTCAGCATCCGGTTCTTTTCATTTATCTTTTCATTTGAGAAGACAGGCCTTGCATCGGAAAGGGTCTTTGTCACATGGAAGACGCTTTCCAGATAAATTATGGCATCAGGCTGCATCCTCTTGATCTCATGGATCAGACGGTAATAATACTTTGACATCTCACTCTGGTCGGCCCCTCCTGACATCTCATTGACTCCGAACATTATGTAAACCTTTTTAAACCTGTGCTGGTTTGCCGCCAGGCCGTCATATACAGTCAGTTTTCCCACTGCAGGGTCCGTGATGGCCTTTGTGGCCGTATCATAGATCTGGTAACCTCTGTCAGCGTAAACCGTGATATTATCCATCCCACTGTACTTTGCGAAATCCTGCTGCCTGGAATCCCCGATAAAAAGGGCGTCGTCAAAATAATCGTCCTTCACCTCTATGAAATCATATTTAAGCTCTTCCTCGGATGTGTCGGGATCATCCTCATCCACATACTCTTCCGACTCATCCCGCCCTGTGCCTGAGCGTTTCTTTCCATGCTTTTTTTCCTTAAGCTCCCTGATCTGCTCATCGAGCTGAGCCATCCTTTTGTCAAAATCATCCTCCTCAGCATCGTCCTTTGCAGCGTCATCCTCCAGTTCTTTTGCCTTCTCCCTTATGGCTTCCTCTATCTCATCCTCACTCTCGTCTTCCTCCTCATCGGACTCCTCACCGTCAGACTCAGCTTCCGTACCTTCCTCCTGTGCCACTTCGGGCAAAGGCCCCTTAAGGCTCTGTTCTATGTGATTTATGGCAAAGGCCGCAAGGGCCGGCTGGTCCTTGTATTCCTCACCTCTTGTGGTCATCAGCACAAGTCCTGCCACGGACATTCCCAGGCAGGACAGAAAAAGAAGTACAGTATAAAAATAGCGGTTGAATTTATTCTTCATGTTTTTCCTTACATATTGAATCTACGTGTAAACTCCATAGCCACAGTCTGGCCCTTAAAAATGACGGCGCCCACAAAAAGGATGACGCTCATGAGCATGCATATGATCCAGGTCGCAGGGATCCCCTTGTTCCTGAAATACAGGGCTATGAAAGGAAGTATCCCCACCAGCAGGTTGGTCAGCAGATAAGCCAT
>JAEEZH010000217.1 GCA_016288495.1 Lachnospiraceae bacterium | reverse complement strand
CTGTGGCAGCGATTTCTTCTGACGGTACGATCATAGGTACCGGAGCCGGAAATACCAGGATCCTTGTTTGTGACCGGCTGAGCAATGTATCAAAGTACATAAGCGTAGAGGTAACCGAGGAGGAGAAGGACCCCGAACCTGAGCCCGAGCCCAAACCGGAGCCGGAAAAGGATGACGGCCTTATCCATAAGCATATCGATTTTACGACTAAGGATGAAAACGGCGGGGCGATAAAGATGGATGTGGCTTACACGAAGTCGGTATCCTACAATACAAAGGCCCATGTGTCAAAGGAGTACAACAAGCCCAAAAAGAACAATACACAGGATATCTCTGTCAGCATAGACAGCGCCCTGAAAACAGAGGGTTCCATCCTGAGGCTGGCCGATGTATCCACCCTTCAGTTTAAGAACAACAAAAAGATCAAAAACGGAAAAACCCCTTATTTTGTCATAAAGCTGAAGCCTAAAAAAGGCATAAGCCGCGATCAGAAAAAGGTGGTACGGTCTGTGGCAAAGGAACTTAAAAAAGAACAGTTCACCTTTGAACTTTCGCCTTTTGATCTGACGGGCGCTCAGGTGGAGGTTGTGCTGAACGGAAAGGGTGACAAGGTGAAGAAGGTTCTGGTCACCATAGACGGGAAGCAGGTGAAGCTGTCGAAGAAGGATTATGATGCCGTGGTTCAAAACGGCAAGGCGGTGATCACCGGCAAAGGAAACTTCAAGGGAGTCGTACAACGATAGAATATGTTGTTTTGGTTACAGGGAATGAACGGAGGTTGTTATGGGATTTGATATAAAATATCTGCTTATGCTGCAGGATCTGAGAAACGCTACCGGCGGTATCTTTGACGAGGTGTTCAACGCCATATCCAAGATCGCTGTGGACATCATGATCTTTCTGCCTTATCTGATCTTCTGGGGATTCAGCAAGGACTGGGGCTACAGATTTCTGGTAACCGACTGGGCAGCGGAGTTCATAAACGGTATCATAAAGCTTACGGCCTGTGTTTACAGGCCGTGGATCCGGTGTGACAAGATAGAACCGGCGGGAGATTCAAAGGTGGCGGCGACGGGCTATTCCTTCCCCAGCGGCCATACCACCAAGGCTACGGCCATGTATGGTACAGTTGCCGTATGGCAGTATAAGAAAAGGAAATGGTTGGCCATTCTGTGCGGGGCCGCTATTTTGCTCACAGGCTTTTCACGTAATTTCCTGGGGGTACATACTCCTCAGGATGTGCTGGTGGGCTTTCTCGCCACATGCATCCTGGTATATGTGGTGGGCCTTGTTCAGGAAAAGATAAAGGATAATGAAAAGCTGAAGGATACCCTGACTTTTGCGGGATTCGCCGTAGTGGCCATAGCCATCGTCTATGTCCTTTTCAAGCCATATCCTCTGGACTATGTGGACGGTGAACTGCTGGTGGATCCTACGAAGATGCAGAAAGACTTTTTCTCAGGCTGCGGCGGCGTCATAGGTCTTCTGGTGGGCTCCTATATCGACAGGCATTACACCCATTATAAGATACCCTATGAGGCCAAGAATCTGGCCCTTCTTTCCGGCGTCGGCCTGGGCATTGTCTTTTCCTGGAAGACCTATCTGGCAAAGCCTGTTCTGGTGGCTGCTTTGGGAGCCAATGTGGGACATATGCTGTCAGCGTTTCTGATCGTTATGTTCGGCATCGTGATCTGGCCCATGGTGATCATGAAGCTTAAGCAGACAAAATGAAACCCTTGATTTATTCGGGGAAATGGGATAAAATTATTGCCGTGTCTGTTTTTTGAACAAGAATCGGAATAAGAGGATACAAGATGTCAAAATCGAGAAGAAAAGTATTCCAGCTTCTGGTGGATAATACCTCCGGAGCCCTGTCCAGGATCTCCGGCCTGTTTTCCCGCAGAGGCTACAATATAGAGAGTATCACTGCAGGTACCACGGCAGATCCCGACCTTACCCGTGTCACCATAGTCACCAGCGGCGATGACCAGATACTGGAACAGATAGAAAAGCAGGTCAGGAAGCTGGAGGATGTGCGCCATATCAGGGAGCTTAAGAGAGATAATTCCGTATACAGGGAGCTTTGCATGATAAAGGTGGAAGCCCACCCCGAGGATCGGACCAATCTGGCATCCCTGTCGGAGATCTTCAGGGCCAACATCATAGATGTGGGCACGGATTCCCTTATCATCGAGCTCACGGGAAACCAGGGCAAGATAGATGCATTCCTGAAGCTTTTGGACGGATACAAGATCCTGGAACTGGCCAGGACCGGTATAGCCGGCCTTACCAGAGGCTCGGAGAATGTGGTCTGGCTGGAGACCGAGTGAACCCGGGCACATCCGGTTTGATGATCGATCCGGTGATTGTTATTATGACCGATCTGTTATTCCTGTTTAGTCATTCTGAGGAACGAAGTGACGAAGAATCTTTATCAGGGATGACGTTAAAGGATAATTTATTTTACGAAGGAGAGAAAAAATGTCAGAAGCAAAAATCTATTATCAGGAAGACTGTAACCTTTCCCTTTTAGACGGAAAGACCATCGCTGTCATCGGTTACGGTTCACAGGGCCATGCTCATGCACTGAACGCCAAGGAGTCCGGATGCAACGTCATCATCGGTCTTTATGAGGGCTCAAAGAGCTGGGATAAGGCTGTAAAGCAGGGCTTTGAAGTTTATACCACTGCAGAGGCTGCAAAGAAGGCAGATATCATCATGATCCTTATCAATGATGAGAAGCAGGCCGATATGTACAAGAAGGATATCGAGCCCAACCTTGAGGCAGGCAACATGCTGATGTTCGCACACG
>JAEEZH010000216.1 GCA_016288495.1 Lachnospiraceae bacterium | reverse complement strand
TCTTCATACTGATAGGGCTCGATGGAGTCCATCATATCGTCGGGCATCTTTGACGAGGCGTCTGCGGGTATCTTCTCAAAAGCCAGGCCTCCGCTTCTTTCCACACTGTAATGCTTGGTGATGGTAGTCTCCGTATCACCGCTTCTGGTGGTGCTGGATTTCGTAGCTTCAAAGGTAACATTTCCGTAGGCTTCACCGTCATACAGCCAGAAGGGTACATATACGCCCTTCACCTCTTCTATGTGGTTCTGATCCTTAAACTCCTTGGGCAGCAGGAATTTACCGCCGTAGTGCTTTTTCAGGGCTTCGATGGCTGCCTTCTTTTCATGCTTGAAGGGTATCACAAAATCGGGCTTGAGCATGCCGGAGAACTGTCCGGGTACCACCGTGGGGTTACCGCAATAGGGACAGCTGGATGCTGCCGTGGTATCGTCATATACCAGCTCTGCTGTACAGGAGGGGCACTTATAAACCGTTATCCCTTCACCGCCGCTCCATTCCTGGGCCATCTGCTCCCACTCGTCATTGCCTGCGGCCATGGCGTCTTCTGCCTTTGCATCCGCCGCCGCATACATAGCCTCGACTTCCTCTACTGTGTAACTGCTGCCACAGTATTCGCACTCCAGTTTTCCGGATCCTCCCGCAAAATGCAGGGGGCCCGTACACGCAGGGCACTTGTAATTTGTTACCTTATCCGCCATATCTCCTCCTTATTTAAGATTCTTCCTGTTGCTTCGCAACCCCTCGCCGGGGCGGCATCACACCATTTTATGGTGTGATATGCGTCGCTCCGCTCAGAATGACAGTACATTAGTTCATTCCGAACTCCATCCTCAAAATACCATAACCAACTGTCATCCTGAGGCTTCAGCCGAAGGATCTTTTTCATAGATCGCTTTACACTATCAAGATTCTTCCTGTTGCTTCGCAACCCCTCGCCGGGGTGGCATCACACCATTTCATGGTGTGATATACGTCGCTCCGCTCAGAATGACTATAATGATTGCTCATGACTTTATTGAACATTAAGAATGACAACACGTTAAGTATAACGCTGATCACGATATATTCATAGTGTATTATTAAAATAATATATATTTCACCTGCCGGACAATTCCTATTTCTTCAGAAATACGCCCAGGATGCCGCGGCCGAGAGAGGCGCCGATGTTGCCGCCCAGGGTCTTGCCAAACTTGCCGCCCACAGACGAGCCGATGACATTTCCCACCTGGCGTCCCACGGTGCCGGCTGTGGTCTTTGCGGTGGAGGCTGCTGCCCTCTTTACTTCCTTGCCGAAGGCATCCTGCTTTTTCTGTGCCTCTTTAGCCTCACGCTCGGCAGCCTTTGCCTCTGCCCGGGCCTGTTCCTTCGCTTCCTTCTCTGCCTGCTTTGCCGCAGCCGCCTCCTCGGCAGCCTTCTCGGCCTGAGCTTCCTTTTCCATATTCAGGCGGGTCAGGAATTCATAGGCGGAATCCCGGTCCATAAACTCCGTATATCTGGTGTATAACAACGACGACTTGATGCATCTGTCACGCTGATCGTCGTCTATGGTTCCCACCAGCTGACCGGGCATGATCTTTACCTTTTCCACCATGCCGGGGGCACCGTTTTCATCCAGGAAGGAGATCAGCGCCTCTCCTATTCCCAGATTGGTCAGTGTCTCATAGGTATCGAACTCCGGATTCGGTCTGTAAGATTCCGCAGCCGCCTTTGCCGCTTTCTGTTCGGTGGGAGTATATACATGAAGACCGTGCTGGATCTTGTTCCCCAGCTGTGCCAGCACACTGTCGGGTATATCCTTGGGGCTCTGGGAGATAAAATACAGGCCCACGCCCTTTGACCTGATGAGCTTCACTGTCTGCTCCAGCTTATCCATCAGATATTTGGGTGCATTGTTAAACAGAAGATGAGCCTCGTCAAAGAAAAATACAGCCTTGGGCTTTTGAGGATCACCCACCTCCGGCAGGGACTCATAGAGCTCGCTGATGAGCCACAGCATAAAGGTGCCATACATGACAGGATGATGTATGAGCTTTGTGCAGTCCATTATCTGGACCACGCCCCTGCCTTGATTATCCGTGCAGAGCCAGTCTCCCAACGAAAGGGCAGGCTCACCGAAGAACAGATCCCCTCCGTCAGCCTCCAGGGCCACCACAGATCTGACTATGGCCGACAGGCTCTGACTGGACAGCTTACCATACTCCATGGCGTACTCTTTTGCGTTTTCACCGGCATAAGCCAGCATTGACCGCAGATCCTTTGTGTCAATGAGAAGCAGGCCTTCGTCATCAGCTATCTTGAACACTACCTGAAGCACATCCGACTGCACTTGGGTAAGGCCCAGGATCCTGGACAAAAGAACCGGTCCCATCTCCGATATGGTAGTGCGCAAAGGAAGACCTCTTTCACCATACAGATCCCAGAAATTTACGGGACACACATCCGTCATGCCACCCAGATCTCCCTTCATGTCCGCCAGGAACACGGGCACTCCCGCCGCGCTGAAATCCTGTGCCAGCGCCTTTACGGTGGTGGTCTTTCCCGTACCGGTGGCGCCTGCTATCATACCGTGGCGGTTCGCCATATTCGTGAGCAGACTGCATGTACCGCCCTGCGCATTTTCACCTATCACTATCCTGTTATCCTGAAACATATCCTCTCCCCCTCTTAAGATCATAATACTGTAATTATATCTCAAATAAACACAGATTCATAGAATTTTTTCATAACTCTTTCAGATCTGATCCAGTTCATGATCATGTTATGTGCTATTATTTCATTAGTGATTATTTGTTTGAAAGGCAAATAAAAACGACCACTCTGATCCGGTTAGATTAGTGGTCGTTTTTACGTCTTAAAATCGCCAGGTCAGGCAGTAGCCCCTGCCTTGTTGGCTGCTTGATAGATGAATTATAACATATTCTACACATAAGTCAATTCTCATCAATCAAGTTTTCGTAAATATCCTCTTCAGGATATCATCACTGCGCATCAGTTCCTTGGCCGCCTGACGGTTCTTCTCTTCATGCAGGTATGTATATCTGCCGGGTTTTATGGAGGGAGCCATATCTATGGCCCGGTCCCACAGGTCAAGACTCAGATCCAGCGTATAACAGTAATCCCAGAAACCCGTGTCCGTCAAAATCGTGTTGACCCTCTTTTGTCTGTGGTCCTGGATCACTGCCATGATATAAGTGGCGATGCCCACCTGTATGCCATGAAGCTGGGGATCCTCACCTATCTTGTCCAGAGCATGGGAGATGAGATGCTCGCTGCCGCTGGTAGGCAGAGACCCCCCGGCGATCTCATTCGCTATTCCCGAAAGGGCCAGGGAATCCAGAAGCTCCCTCAGGAAAAGGTCCTCATGAATATCCTTAAATGGCGTCCTGACAAAACTGTTCACGGCTTTTTTTGCCATCATCACCGCAAAATCATCGAGCCGCGACACCCCGTGGCAGGACTCAAACAGCCAGTCATAATTTGCGGTTATCTTTGAGACCATATCGCCTATTCCCGAATAGATAAACTTAACCGGCGCGGTCTTGATGATCTCGGTATCCACTATTATGCCGTAAGCCATGGCCGCCGGCACACTGACTCTCCTGCCCTCCACCAGAAGGGATGCGCTGGCCGAAGCAAAGCCATCGCTTGATGAAGAAGTCGGAACACTGATAAAAGGAAGCTGCCTTAAATAACCCATATATTTTGCGGAATCAATGACCTTTCCGCCGCCCACGCCCATGACAGCCTCCGCCTTGTTTGAAATCTCAAAGGCCATGGCAGTCATGCTCTCGATATTCACATCATCCAGTTCCTGATAGCTGAGCACCTCCACCCCTGCCTTATTGCAGCTGTCCAGAAGCCTCTCGCCAAACATGTCTATGAGGCCGTTGCCCAGAAAGATCACCACCCGGTCTATCCCGTGGGATTTAAGGTCTTCTCCTATGAGATCAAAAACTCCCTTATCGATCTTCAAAATAGTGGGGATGTTTATCTCGCTTCCTTTAATCTTTGACATTTTTTAACCTCCGACTGTGATCACCCTCTGCCCCTGCAGGTTCTTACCGGGCTTTGCCGCCACCTTAAACGAGGCTATGGTGCCATCATCCTTTAACACCACATCTTCGATAGTATAATCGGGCTTTTTCAGCATAAAGGCTTCGCCCTTGCCAGAGGGCTTATACATCAGCTTTGTAACCTTTGTGCCCTTGGAATTAAGGACCGGCTCTATGCTTCCCGCCTTTTCGTTCTGCAGATCGATCCGATTTATGGCAAAATAAGCCGGATTCTGCTTGAAATACTTATTCAGCGCCTTCAGATAGCTCTTATCCTCTTTGGAGAGCTTCACCCCTTTTACCGCCTTTATGCCCGGTACCATGCAGGGGCGTTTTTTATCCTTCGCCACCTGATCCCCCGACACCCCGTGGGAGGCCTTAAGGGCATTCTTTACAGTGACTTTTTTCACATAATACTTTGTTTTATCCAGCCCGTTCAGTTCAAAGAAAAGATCCCTGCTTCCCTTTGACTTTGAATCCTGCATCACATGCTTTTGGCCGGTGTAATTCACGCTCAGGGTCGCCTTCACGTACAAAATCTTACCATCCACGACCACCTTGTTCCCGGAGGGCGTCTCATAAGGTCCGTCGTAGATGTCATCCCGGCTGTCACCCGATTCATTATTCCCTGAAACGTCGTCTCCACCCTTTTCATCGTCATCTTTATCCTTGTCTTTGCCCTTATCATCATCCGGATCGCTGCCGGGCTTATCACTCGGATCTTTACCCGGATCGTTTCCCGGATCTGTCTCCGGCAGGGAATCCTCATTACATGACAGGGTCTCAACAGGAAGGTGTGCCATAGTGTACATATACGGATCGTCAAAATCACAGGCCAGGAAATATGCCTCATTGTGATAAACCATCAGCTCATTGGAATACGTGCCATGCCTTGCAAAACAGGATGATACACTCTTCACACTGCCGTCGTCATAGGACATGAGATAGACATCATGGTCCACCTTCAAAGGATCCTCTTCCTCCAGATCGCCGAAAATAAGTATACCGTCCTTAACCGCAGCATAATCATACTTTTCGTCGATAGTCTTTTTTTCAAACATCCTGTCATTTATCACATCGGAACTCACTGAATCAGCAGCGGCATCATATACGATCCGCTCGGCTCTTAAAGTATCCGTCACATACATATTCCCTTTATCATCGGACACCACCTTGGGATTCTCAAAATAACCCTGCAAAGAGCCGACCTTCTCCAGATCGAGATAGCCGTTTTTGGCTACTGCCTTTAATACCGCTGTCTTGTCATAGGCCTTTGCAGCCTTTTCATCGTCAGTATAATACGAAGAGAAAAACAACAGATCATTTCCCTGTAATGACATACCTAAGGATTTATCCTTATTGATCATATCACTTGAGATGGTGACGATGCTGGTCTTACCCGTTTTCTTGTCAAAAACATTAACCTTACCTTTGCGTGTACCGATCACCCGGTCCTTGTCATACACATAGGAATTATAGTCCGCCAAAGGCAAAGCCAAAGACTCGGTCTTTAAAAACTGCTTTTTCCTGACATCATATTTGTAATAATAATATTTTTCATATGTGAAGGTACGAAAATACAGATATCCGTCGGCGGCAGACACCATATCGACTGTCTGGGATTTATCCAGGTCTTTCAAAAATGTCAGCGGGATCCGTTCCATCACATTGTCCCTGTCAAGCGTGGGATCATCCCTTAAAGGCTCATAGTTTTCCTCCAGCAGATTGCGTACATTGACAATGCCGCCGGTCCTGCACAGATCCATTAAAGCATCATCTTTCTTAACGCTGCGTCTGATCCTGTTCGCTCTTTTTTCAGCAAGTGCCGCACCCGAACACAAAGTATCATCGTCGAAACCGATGGCTGCCCAGGCCGCTGCCGCAGTCACACCGGGCGCTGCCATAGAGGTTCCGTTGTTGAATTTATAAGGCTGCAGCTTATGCGTAAGCGAGATATCATCCAGATAAACAGATGCATCATCCGTAGCAGTGTTATAAAGATAAAAATACGCCTTGAATTCATCAAAACACGTATACTCCGGCAGCTCATACGAATAGTTGGTCCACATGCCCGGTCTGGGAGTGTATGTTTTCCCCCTGAGCATGTTCTTATCAGTCTTCGGATCTTTATACCGGATATAAAGCACTACTTTGGTATCAGGCTTTGTCACCATCACCTTGAAGGAAATATATTCGGGAGGCTCCGGCAGCGCATCAAACACATTATCCGCACTAAGTGTCAGGCGATCATTCTTTTTTCTATCCAGGGCAGACGAAAATGGAACCGAACTTCGAAACGCCCTGTTCTGATCATTCCCATCCCAGGATGTAACAATATCATCAGATACAGTCTCCAGTACTCCCTCGGTTAAAGGAACCTGCAGATCGAACCGTTCGTCAAAATCCAGATATGCATCAGCATCATCGGCAAACAGCGACGGCTGCAAATGGTCCTCATCCGTCGGGTAGGTTGACAATATGAGATGACCCGGAGCAAACAAATCCGTGGTCATTCTCCCATAATTTGAAAATGAAGCTTTGCGGCCCATTGAATCATTGGCACATACCACAAGCACTCCGGGGATATCCCTGAAATATGATGAACTATGATACTGACTGTCGGTGTTTATCCCGTTATTTCCGGCAGAATACACCATATTTATCCCTTTTTCAACACATTTTCTTACCAAGTACTTATAGATATTCCCACCGGCATAGTTTCCGTAGGAGTTGTTCACCGCCACTACGTTGACACCCGACGCCTTTGCCGCAGTTATATAATCCATTCCCTTTATCAGTGAGGATGCGGCAAGGGAGCCTTTCTCATCTGAAGCCTTTACAGCCATAAGCTTTATTCCGGTGCAGATACCGGATATGCCTGAATCATTCCAGTTTGCGGCTATTATCCCGGCGCAATGAGTCCCATGTCCGTCATCATCCATCGGATCAGTGCTGTCATAGGCCTCTCCTGTGGTTCTTTTCTCCGCAGCATTATATCCACACCTTCCCCCGCCTTTTTGGGCAAGCTCAGGATACTCAAGGCCCTTATCCCACATCACATCGGTAAGATCCGGATGGGTATAGTCCACTCCCGTATCAAGGACAGCCACCACCACATCTTTAGAGGACGTAAATGAGCTGTTGTTCCAATCCGGTACATCCGTGCCTCCGGGCTTTGCGGTGGCAAAATACTGATATCCGGTATAATCGGGATCAGCCGTACCCTTAACTATCTGCTCTTCGTTCACAGCTTCCTCCGAAGCCGGCACGCCGGCCTCATCCTCAGGCAATGCAGACTTATCCTGAACCTTAACATCTTCCTCTGATGAAAGTCCGCTTAAAACTGCCGGCTCTTCCTCAATCGGCGCTTCCTGCACTTCGGCAAAAGCTTCATCATCCGGGCTGAACACCTCATTGGCTTCCGCACTGATGACAAAGGGCAGATCCTTATACATATCGATAAGCTCGGCAGTGGTATATTCATCGCTCTTCACAAGCTTTATCACCACCTCGTCATCAAAGGCACCAAGAGGCAGTTCCTCTCCCGTATCCTGCTCCAGGGATGCCTTGTTTTCCCGGACAAAAACCTCCGAAACGTCTGCCAGTTCCTCGGCTTCGGACAAAAGCTCATCTCCCACACCGCCAAGAATCTCTTCTTCACTGTTTTTCATGACAGTAAGAAGGACCTCGCCTTCGACATAGTCTTTGGGCAGGACATATTCTTCCTTTTTTTCATCCGCCGGCTCACTGACCGTGGCTGCCGATGCCGGGACAGGCAAAGATACAGCCAGCAAAGTGATGATCAACAACTGTGAAATGCTTTTTCTTTTCATGATCTTTTAGATACCTCAAACTGACAGCCGAAAAATTGTATGTTCCGGCTGATGAAACGTTATTTATCCGTTACCTTTATCTTTATTTTAAAATCCACATTTCCGATCCTGAAGGTGACCTTCGCCGCACCCTTTGAAAGTGCTGTCACAACGCCTTTCTCGGAAACCGAAGCCACCTCCGGCTTTGATGAAACAAAACCGGTCATGGGAAGGGTGGTGGAACCTTCTACGATAAGACTGTTAAGATCCACCGTCGAAGCGTTTGCACCGGTCGCCCCGTCAGACCCGGGTAAGGTGAGCGTGACTTTTTTGGAAGAAAAGGCAGGAGCCTGCACATTGACAGTATAGGTCTTTGGCAGATACTGCCACGTTTTCTTACCCTCCGTCTTGGCCTTATATTTTACGCGGATCTCGGCACTGCCTGCTTTTTTAGCCTTTACGATACCCTTTGAATTAACAGCAGCCACCTTTTTTGCCTCTTTTTGTGTCACTTCGAACTTAAACTTAACCTTCGGATCCGCCTCTCTTGCGGCCTTAGCTGCAGCTGCATTTTCACTCAGCGACATCAGCTTTTCCCCCACATTAAAGGTCTTATCCTTTGAGATGAGGATGACAGAATTCGCAGAAGGCGTCACCGGATCAGGCCCGGGCTCGGGTTCAGGCTCAGGCTCAGGTTCAGGCTCGGGATCATCCGGCTGGGGATTGGGCTCATCCGCCTGAAGCATCTTAAGCTTACAGGACGCTATCCTCACCTGGGTGGTATCCTCCTTATAGCAGAGTGTATAGGTTCCGGTATATGCGATATCGTAATCCACCACGGTGGAAGACGCCCCATCCACGGTTATCAGCTCATTGCCCTGCTTGTCCTTAAGTGCCTTATTCCTGTAAAGCAGCTGTACATAACCCTTTGATCCGTTCTTAGCCGCACTTAATGAAAAGCTGAGAGTTCCCCTTTTCGGCGCGGCTATCACAAATGAAGCATCCGCTCCGTCCAGGGCGACGCTGTCCAGCTTCTTCGAAGGTACCCTGCAGGAATTCAGCGTAAAGATCCCGTATTTGGTGGGCGTCTCTATCTCTGCCCCTGTATGGGACTGGTTCGTGATCCCCATCACATTTTTCACAAATACGGCCGCATCAAATACTTCCGTAGTATAAGACTCGGCTGCCACATTAACAGGGTTCAGACTGCCCACCTGAGACAAAGCAGAGCTGTAATCATTCAGTTTTGTCTTAAGAGCGGAAGTAACGCCGTAATCCTCATCGTCATATTCATTTGAAAAACTCCAGGAGAAATCACCGCCCCCGACTCTTCCCGCTTTTTGCTTAACCTTTGCCGGAACGGCTTCCGCACTGTCTATATCATCGGGATCCACTCCCAGGTCCACGTTTGTATCAAAATTATTGTATTTGTTTCCTCCCTGTTTGGACACTACGGTTTCAGGCACCTGCGTGTCCCTGTCATCCACACTGCAGGCGTCAAAATTTACAGAAGAGCTCGTCCCCTCCAGATCGAACTGCACCTCTTCCCCGTTTCTGACAAATGCAGTGCAGCCATAGGGAATAAAGGTATATTTCCCCACGAAGGTATTTCCGAACTCCTTTATCATACCGCCGTCTTCCTTCGAAAAGGTTCCGTTATCGGCGGACGACACTGTGCCGGTACCAAAGATATCACTGCCCTGCATGGAGATCATCATGGGATATTTACAGTTCCTGAAATAATTGCTGTCCATGAACACGGAGGCACCAAGGGTGGCTCCGGCTCCGTATTTGGCATTGCCGTCATAATAATTATTATAGACATGGGCACTGTAAAACCTGGTCCTGGGGTGCCTGGAGTCGGAGTGATCATACCAGTTATGATGATATGTCACATACAGACCCTCGGTGGTATTTTCACTCAATCCCAGCAGATTGCATTTTCCGCTGTCCCAGAAATGATTGTAGGAAAAAACAGAGTAGGTGGACCTTTTGCAGTCCATGGCCCCGTCACCCTTTACCTGGTCCGAATCCTTACCCGGCAGGCCGTAGAACAGATCGCAGTTATGTATCCAGATATGATCGTTTTCCTGCTGCAGGCTCACATCATCGCGCTCTGAGCTGTTGCAGTTCATGAAACCGATATTTCTGACTTCCACATTTGAGGAAGCCTTCAGTCTGATCCCCCAGCCGTTGGCCGTGGCGTCATTTCCTATGCCCTCGATGGTAATGCCGGAAGTGGCGTTTTTATTCTGGACCACCATATCGCCGCCGAAATCACTTCCAAGAAAACCGTCAGGCTTATATATGTTTCCGATGAGCCTGATACAAAGAGGATCACAGTCGCCGCCTTTTTTGAGCGCCGTCATGATGCCGGCAAGGCCTTTGCAGTCCACCTGCTTCCCGTTCACCATGATCTGTGCGGTCACGCTGTCCTTATTCGCATCATTTATATAAATGACCTTTGCGTCCTCTTTGAGGGTACCGTCCTCATTATAGGCACCGGACCCGGTACCGTTCACCCAGGCAAAACCCGAACGGTCATGGGCTGTGACCGTCAAAGCTTCTGTCACAGCTTCACTGCTCTTATCCTGGGTTCTCACCTTAATATACCAGGTGCCAGGCTTGAGCCCCGGGGCATCCACTCTCCATGTGCCTCCCGAATAAAACCTTATCAGTTCATCATCCAGCTGATCCCAGCCCTCTTTATCGGCTGATATGAAAGCGGTATATTTCCCGGACGCTTCTCCGGTGAAGGTGGCGTATGCGCCCTCCTCATAACCGCCCTGAGCTGTTATCTTTATAGCTTCACTTTCCTGCTCCGCCGCCATTACAGACAGGGCTCCCGGCATGGCCTCCGAAAATTCCGGCGTCACTGCCGCTGTAGCCGTCATGGAAAAAGCAAGTGCTGCCACCATCATCATGCCCGTTAGTTTTTTTGTCATTATGGTCACCTCTTAATGTGTTATATGTTATGGTTTATTTTTTCGTTTTATTTTTACAAGATCCTTCGTCACTGCGTTCCTCAGGATGACAATGGGGGGGAATGCGTTCCTCAGGATGACAATGGGAAAAGCGTTTCTCATAGCTTACAACTGCCCCACAGATTTCCGCCTTCCTTTGCAACGACGGTGAAGCCCGCCTTGATATTTGAAGGATCAACATATTCCACGGTATAATCCTTCTTTGACAGCGCAAAAGGAGGTGCGCCCATGGGCCTGTAATTCAGCTTTGTCAGCTTCGAACCGTTTTTGTTGTAAACCGGAGCCACATTGCCTATGGACTTATTCGAAAGGTCTCTCTGAAGGATCGAAAAATATACCGGATTAGCTTTGAAATAGGCATTGAGAGCCTTGAGCTGACTCTTCTCCTGTGCAGTCAGCTTTACGCCCTTTACAGCCTTCAGGGAAGGTATCATGCAAGCTCGTTTTTTCTCTGCAACTATCAGATTTCCCGAAGGAGTGTGAGTCGCCTTTTTGGAATTCTTTATGGTGACCTTTTTGAGCATATACTTATTCGGATCATAGCCCTTGACATCCAGCTTCAGATCCCTGCTCCCCTTTGCCTTACCGTCATACAGCACATGCTTCTGGCCTGTATAATACACACTGACGGAAGCGCTCAAATAATACGTATTTCCGTCTATCTCCAGTTTTTTATCAACCACATTACCTTCCGGCCTGTCAGGTACCTCATTGTATTTTCTGCCGGAGGACACATCCTCATTTGCCGCATTGGTCTCAAAGCTTTCCACTGCTGCATCGAACCAGGGATCACCATAACGATTCAGAACCGTAAAGAACACCTTATTTCTGTAGGCGATCACATTGCAATTCTGGACGGGACTTGTGGCAAAGGATTTTTTGTAAGGGCTTACGGTACCGTCATATTTCATCAGATACACATCGTGCTCAACCCTCTCTCCCGATCCGGTCTCCATATCACCAAAGAATATGATGCCATCCTTAACGGCTGCCACGTCAAAATCCAACGCGGTCAAAGATTGTTCAAAAAGAGAATCACTCAATACAGTGGCGGAAGTCTTTACCCCTATAGGATCAAAAACAACCTTTTCCACGATCCTGCCATCGGTCACATACATATTCCCGTCATTATCTGCCACTGCACGGGGAATGTTCATGAAAGTATTCAACTGCCCCACTTTTGTCAGATTCATATCCCCCTCTTTCATATTCAACGGAGTCAGTTTATAAACATTGGTGGTTTCACACTTCACGGTTTTACCATTCTCATCTTTCTCATATGCGGAAAAGATAAAAATATTTTTTCCGGAATTGACCATTCCGATATCATACCAGTCATATGAGTCTATTATATTCCATGATCCGATATACTTTTCCTGTTTTCTGTCATAAATACTAATATCTCCATCGGCTGTGAAAAACACATAATTTGAATAAGGAACATAAGCTGAATAAGAATATCCCCAATAATCGTTGGAAAAATCAGACAGTTCCATCCATTTACCCCCGGGGATGTTATACTTCCACATCGTAAATTCATCCAGATTCTTTTTTACACCGAAATAAATCTCATCATCCGTGGCAAAAAGCATCTCTACAAAACCTTTATCCGCCATGGGCAGGGGGAATCTGTCCAGATATTCTCCGCCACAGGTTTTCATTCCCACATAACGCATACCATACCGTTGATCCCCTGTCCTTATCTCCACCTTTGCCTCGGTCTTTGTCGGAACAAAAGGCATGGACACCGTGATCCTGCCATCACTCCAGTCAAGTATCCGGCAGGGCTCATCATCCACGGATACATCACCCTTTTCATCACCGAAGAAATACCCATCTATCGTCATGGTTTCTTCATCATTCCCGGCCGCTTTGATCACGGGATCATAATCCTCATCAAGAAGTCTGGATACATTTACGATACCGCCGCTGCGGCAATAAGATGCCAGCGCCTCATCGGCTGACACACTGCCGATAACTCTGGCCACACGTAAGGCCGTTGTCTTTTCGTCTGCCTTAAATTCCGTCTCAAAATTAGCGGCAGCGATGGCAACCGCTGCAGTCACACAGGGCGCAGCCATTGAAGTACCATCATAATAAGCATACCTTATACAGGATGATGTCAATCCTATATCATCCAGATATGCCGTTCTGTCCACATCGCTTTCATCAGCAGTTATGGTCAGTTTAAGATGCTCATAATCGGTATTCTCAGGAAGCTCTGCCGATACCGAATACCAGTGACCCTTTTGGCAGCGCATAGTGACCCTTTTTGAGGTGCCGTCCTTAAGAGGCACTTTCACGCCAAATCTTACATCCTCCGAATCTGCCGCAGTCCCGGAATAAACCAGGAAACGGGGCTTTTGAACGCTGAGTTTATCACCCAGATCCAGAGTCATCACATTTGTATTCTCCTGCCCGGTCGTGGCGGGTACATCCACCTTAAGCATATGATTATCTTCTTTTCCGATATTCGATGTCATTTTGACTACAGAGAGAGACAGGGTACTGTCCTCCGGTAACTGAGGATCAAAGAATACCCGTTCTGCCTCCATATCATCAAAAGCGGGAGTGAACGAATCATCCATCAGCACCGAATCTTCTTTAAAATGCGAGGCAGCGTACGTCCTGTCATCAGCCAGACAAGATGATAATATCTGATCACCCGGGGCAAATACATCCGTGGATCTGATCCCGTAATTGGAATAAACCGCCTTTTTACCTTCTGCATCTGAAGAGTTAACAACTATGACTCCCGGATAATTGAAAAAATATCCGGTGGAATGCTCATTCAGATCATTATCCAGATAACTATTGCCCGAAGCCTGTACCACAACCACGCCTGCCTGTTCCAGTTTTTTGAACATCAACAATTCATATGTAGCCGGAATAAGCGAGCCCAGGGAAACATTAACTGCCACCAGATCCACTCCGGCCTGTTTTGCCACAGCAACATATTCAAAGCCTTTCAGTATATAGGATACCAGTAACATCCCTTTGTCATTGCCAACTTTCACCCCCATTATCTTTGTACCGTTTACGATGCCACTTACACCCTTACCATCCCAGTCTGCCGCTATTATACCTGCACAATGGGTACCATGCCCATCTTCATCGATGGGCTCTTTTGTGTCATAAGCGGTTCCGTCGCTTCTTTTGTTACATGCATTGAGACCATATTTTCCGCCTCCCATCTCCACCAGAGACGGATAATCCTCTCCCTCATCCCACATCACGTCGCAAAGGTCGGGATGAGTGTAGTCCACACCGGTATCCAGCACGGCTACTACGGTTCCCTCAGCGTTTTTATTCGAAGGATCATTCCAGCCGGGTACATCCATCCCGCCCTTTGACGATCCGGCAAAATACTGCCGGTCAGTTCTGTCATACTCTTCATCTGTACCGGAGATTTCCTCCTTATCAGAAACATTTTTAAGGATATGGTCTGTTTCCTCAGACAAGCCATCTTCAGACAATTCATTATCCGTCAGCTGTATCAAAGAAGAATCCTCCGCACCGTCTATGAAGACCTCCTCTGCACAGTCTGTCTCAGGGTCCTCATACTCAGCCTCACTTAACTGCACAATAAAGTCAGGCTGTACCTCGATGACCCCCGGTATATTTTCATACATATCAAGCAGCTGGGCCGTAGTGTATTTTTCACTTTTCACAACAGAGATTACTACCCTGTCAGCTGCGCCAAGCCTGACCTCTTCACCTGCAGCCTCGCTGACAAGTCCGGGATCATCCTCCACCACATCCGTAACATCCGCCAGCTCTTCTGCTTCAGCCAAAAGCGCGTTTTTACCGCCAAGCCTCCTGTCCGGGCTGCTCTCCTTTACTATAAGGATCACCGAACCCTCCACATAGTCTTTTCCGGGCACCAGAGAATCAAGGATATCCGAAGCCGCAGAAGCTTTAGCCGTTGGCTGTGTGGCAGATCCGGCAGCAGGATCCTCAGCAGGGACCTCAGACGAATATACGGCAGTTTCCGGATCTGAAAGCCGGGTGGCACAAAGAGCAGATCCGTCCGGTGCGGCCAGGGCCTGCACCGGAAAAACTCCCTGAAATACGGAAGATATCAGAAGCGAAGCAGCTACGATAGTCGATAAGTTTCTGTTCTTTCTGTTGTTCTTTTTCATATGATCTCTCCCTGTCCAAACTCATTTTTTCTACGCCCGGTCTATCAGGATTCTTCGTCACTACGTTCCTCAGAATGACAATGTCATGTCATTCACTGCACCCTCATGTCATTCACTGCACCCTCATGTCATTCACTGCACCCTCATGTCATTCTGAGGGCTTTAGCCCGAAGAATCTTTCTACGCTCAACCAATCCTGCTTCAGTTTATCCCCTGCGCGGCCAACAGCGCCTCCGCAATGACCTGATGCATATCATAATATTTGTACTGTCCCAGACGTCCGCCAAAGATAACGCCCTGTTCCTTATCCGCCAGTTCCTTATATTTTGCGTACAGTGCGTTATTCCTGTCATCATTTATCGGATAGTAGGGCTCATCCCCCTCCTTCCATGTGGCGGGATACTCCCTGGTGATGATAGTCTTTTCCTGGGTACCGAACTCAAAGTGCTTGTGCTCTATGATCCTGGTGTACGGCACCTCGTATTCATTATAATTGACCACCGCATTGCCCTGGAAATCGGGTATATCAAGAGTCTGTGTCTCAAACCGTAAAGACCTCCACTCCAGAGCCCCCAGCTTCCTGTCAAAATACTCATCCACGGCCCCTGTGTACACCAGCTTGTCAGCCATCTCCAACAGCTCCTGCCTGTGGGCAAAAAAGTCGGTATCAAGCTTCACTTCGATGAGGGAAGCCTCCCTGCCTGATGACAGCATGTTTTCCACCATACGAGTATAACCCCCTATGGGAATGCCCTGATATTTATCGTTAAAATAATTATTGTCATAGGTAAAACGGAAGGGCAGCCTTTTTATGATGAAGGCGGGAAGCTCGTTGGCTCTTTTACCCCACTGCTTTTCTGTATAGCCCTTTACCAGCTTCTCATAGATATCACGGCCTGCCAGCAAAAGCGCCTGCTCCTCCAGATTCGCAGGATGCTCCGGATCTGCGATCTGAGCCCTGGCCTCGGCAGTCTGCTCCGCGATCTTTGCCCTGGCCTCATCAGGAGTCACCACTCCCCACAAGCCGTGGAAGGTATTCATGTTGAAGGGCAGATTATAAAGCTCATCCTTATATCTTGCCAGAGGTGAATTGGTATAACGATTGAACTCGGCGAACAGGTTTACATAATCCCAGACTTCCTTATTGCTCGTATGGAAGATATGGGCGCCGTATTCATGTACATTAATACCCTCAGCCTCTTTGGTATAGATGTTTCCGGCTATGTGAGACCTCTTGTCTATGATGAGGCATTTCTTACCCCTGGCTGCCGCTCTCTCGGCAAAAGTACAGCCAAACAGACCTGCTCCCACTATCAGATAGTCGTATTTTTTACTCATGATCGTCATTACCTCGTTTTCGGTTTTAGTTGTTCTTAGCTTGAGCGATTCAAGATCCTTCGCTGCGCTCAGGATGACATTTACTATATCCTTTGTCATTCTGAGCGAAGCGAAGAATCTTCAACATTATACCATATTTTGAGCATCAAAAAAAGAGAATGTCGTCATGACATTCTCTCATTTTAACTGCTACAACTTCGTTCCGCTTTATCCGGTGAACAAAACCATCCACCCGGCCTCCCGAAAAACTATTCCTGCATCAGCAATAGCTGTTAAACATCATCCCACTGTATATGCTGGTCAGATAGGGGTTCGAGAAGCTCCGCCCCGGATTCTTATAGGCCACCACTGTCTTCTGGACGTAATTCATGGGATCCAGGGAGATCTGGTTCGACTTCCTCATAAGGGCTGAGGTAAAGCCCTTCAGAGTATCCACATCCGCTCCGGTGTCTCCGGAATCCAGCCTGTTCTTTAAGGTATCCTCATCCACATCCAGCTTACCTTCATCGGAGAAGGTGATGCCCATATTCTCGAGGCCTTTCTTGTAAGCTATATTCGTCCGCCACATATCCGACATGAACGTATCGGTGCGGACATTCTTACCGGAATATTCCTTGGTCTTGTCTACAAAAGCATTATAGCCGTTGATCAGCTGATGTATGTTGTCCGAAAGGGACTCCACATCGGGCTTCAGTCCTATGGTGACCGATTCGCCCTCACCGGTGAGACCCTTCAGGCTGATCTCAAACTGCTTATCCACTGTGAATGTATTGGAAAAAGCGCTCCGCTCTACGCCGTTCAACCTGAATTCGGCATTGGAAGGAGCCTTTGTCATATCCTTTATACCCAGATAATCCACGGCTCCGGTAGCCTTGCTGGTGCTGTCATCCGAAACCCTGAAAAGAGAAGTCTGTCCGGGCATAAGTCCCGTAGCCGAACTCTCTATGGAAAGTGAGGATCTGCCGTCTTCATGGATCACCTCGGCCATAACTCCTATATTCGATCTGTTGATCAGTGATTCCAGCTTATTCTGGAGATCACCGTTCGTATCCTCGGCGGCTACTCCGAACTGGAATTCATAATCGGAGCCGTTTACATGTATATCAAAGGAATAGGTGCCGGGATCTAAGCCCACTTTATCATCGGTCGTAAGGAAGGATCCCTCATTTATCTGACTCTCCGCCAGCCGGTCTACGCTGATGTCAAAGCTAACCTCATCCTGTGAATCGGAGGGTTCACCGATGAACTTCGCGCTGACTACCTTATCATCTGAAGAAGATGCCACTCTCCTGCTGAGTACGTCGTTATCATCGCCGGAGGACAATGAACTGATCACGTTGGAGAACTGCCTGGCTCCCTCTTTCACTCCCACTGCAAAGGCCTTAGTCTCGGAGCTGGTGTCAATGATGTAGGTGGGGGACTCTTTACTCTGTTTTCTGATGGAATTATAAACGCTGCGAAGCTCACTCTTTTTATGAGTGTCATAGCGCGACACAGGATTAGTCGGCGCGTACGCAGTTAAGAAATAATTATAGACGCTGTTTAATGCAGCCTGATTATCTACTAATGCCAT
>JAEEZH010000215.1 GCA_016288495.1 Lachnospiraceae bacterium | reverse complement strand
GAACTGTAATAGGTTCCGCCTTCTCCCAGAGCAGCTTCATCAGACATTTCCATATCAGATCCGGTCTCCTGTACGATCATTTCTTCCATCAGTTCATCCTCTGACGCATACGCCGGTATAGTCATTCCTGTCATCACCATGGCTGCACTCAGTGCCATGGCCAGCATTCTTTTGATCTTTCTGCCTCTTTTCATTTTTTCTCCTCATCTTTTTATGATACTTTATCACTTAATACTTCTTACTTAAGATCCTTCGGTGCGATATTGTCCATATCATCAAAGTCCTGATTCTCGCCTACCATACCCCAGATAAAAGTATAATTGGACGAACCACAGCCCATATGGATAGACCAGCTGGGGGAAATGACCGCCTCTTCGTTATGCATGAATATGTGTCTGGTCTGATCCTGTTCCCCCATGAAATGTGTAACGAACCCGTCCTCGGGCACCTCAAAATACATATAAACTTCCATTCTTCTGTCATGGGTGTGACAAGGCATGGAATTCCAGACACTGCCGGGCTCCAGATGAGTCATACCCATCTCCAGCTGACAGCTCTCCACCTGTCCGGGGAGGATATATTTACAAATGGTACGGTGATTGGAAGTCTCCAAAGATCCCAATTCCACCTTATTCTCATCCTTGACGATCACCACACCCTCAGCGGGAGTGCCCTGGGGCTTGATGACCACTGTGGGATAAGTCATATGCGCGGGAGCACTGTTGATGTAAAACTTAGCGGGCTTTGAACCATCCTTGCTGGCAAAGCTCACATCCTTTGCACCCATTCCTATGTACATGGCCTCTCTGTGAGCCACTTCATAGTCCCTGCCGTCAATGGTTATGACGCCGTCTCCGCCTATGTTTATGACTCCCATTTCCCTTCTCTGAAGGAAATAATCCGCCCTTAATTCGTCACCTGCGGTCAGGGTCAGTTTCTTTGAAACAGGAGTGGCCGAGCCGGTGATTATCCTGTCTATATGAGAATAGACCAGATAGATCTCATCCTCTCTGAAGACCTTCTGTATGAGAAATTCTTCCCTGATCCTCTCTGTGTCATAGGTTTTTACATCTCTGGGTGATGCTGCTGTTCTTAGTTCCATGTTTTCCTCCTAATTATATAATGGTTTAATGTATTTGCTTCCTCACTGAAACTTCCCACATGTCATCCTGAGTGAAACGAAGGATCTTGAAAGAGTTAAAGGTTTTAAAAAGGTCATCTTTATAAAGATTCTTCGCTGCGCTCAGAATGACAAAGGATTTCTTTCATAGATCACCGGTATTTTCTTCTTCCTCCATACGCTGCTTCGCCTTGGCCTCCTCCTTTTCGAAGCGCTCAAAGATCCCCTCATACAAAATGGCCGCAAAATATCCGGGAAGGGAAAAGCCGTAAAACAGGCAGAGAAAAATGCAATTTGGCACAAAGACCGCCGCTGCCCAGGGCGCTATGTACAGGATCAGCATCACTATGGATTTGATCGGATTGAACATCGCCATGGCGTAGGCGTTCCTGATCGTTCCTTTTGTGGTGTTGTCATAATGAGACAGGACGGGAAATACAAAAAGCATCCCGAAGGCAACTACGAACAAAAGGAAATATATCACCAGCTTGTAGGCTCCGGGCATGGTCACCACGCCCTTGGAGAACAGATACGCATCCACTCCGAGAACCGCCACCACAAACATAAAGGGCAGCCAGATGAGCGTAGCCTGCTTAAAATTCTGCCTGAATGACTTCCAAAAAGTGGGAAGTACATATCCTTCCTCATTTTTTACCATGCGAAACAGTACGTAATGCATGGCTGTAAACGACGCCCCCATGGTCACTATGGGAAGGGAAAAGATCAAAACGACTATATTGAGCCAAAGCAGATTAAACACTTTGTCGAAGAACCGCATGATGGGTCCTTCCAGACTGAATAACCCCATCGATCCGTCACTCTCCCAGACGCTTCATTTCGGTATAAGCCATCAGGAAAGGACCCACGCCCTTCGCATCATCCTGGACTATAGGCTCGGACATATAATAATCATAGGTGCCGGGGCGCTCATCCTTTCCTCCGAGACCTGCCATCAGGCAGATGCCTCCCAGGTGCAGATCGCCCTTTTCGTCAAAATCCAGATATTTGTCACAAACGCCCTTAAAAGCTTTGGTTCCCCGTTCCCTGAGACTCTCATCCAGGAATCCCAGCCGCACGCCTCTCAAAATGGCGTAGGCAAGAATGGAGCTTCCGCTGGTTTCAAGATAGTTTTTCTTCATACCGCCGTAATTGATGACCTGATACCACATACCGCTCTCATCCTGATATTTAAGAAGAGAATGGATAAGGGAAGCAAATCTGCCCTTAAGCGTCTCATATCTGTCTCCGTCTTCGGGATCAGCCTTGTCCAGGGTATCCAGCAGAGCCATGGAAAACCATCCCAGAGCCCTCAGCCAGAAATGCTGGGACAGGCCGGTCACCTTATCGCACCAGAACATGCTGCGCGAATGATCATATGCATGATAATACAGCCCCGTTCTGGGATCCTTCATATTCTTTTCCACATTGTCAAACTGCTTATATATGTCATCCACGCCTATACCGTCCCTGTAGGTCCTGATATATTGCATATAAAAGGGCTGACACATATACAGGCCGTCCAGCCATACCTGATTGGGATATATGTTTTTATGCCAGAAACTGCCCTCCGAAGTACGGGGCATCCTCTCCACCTGTGAAAAGACATGATGGATCGCTCTCTGGTATTTTTCCTTTCCCGTAAGAGCATACAGATCAAAGAGCGTCTTGCCCGCATTGATATTGTCAATATTGAGCTCGTTCACGTCATAACCGTCGATGGTACCATCTTCCCGGACCTTTGCCCCGATATATTCATCGGAAAAAGTAAGATACCTCTCATCCCCGGTAATGGCGTACATCTCGAGAAAAGCCTTGATCATACAGCCGTCTATATAATCCCATTTCGCTTTTTTACCGGCCCGTATGACCTCAATATTCCAAATGGGAGCATCAGGCGTGCTCTTTTCCATCAGTTCTTCGATATACTTATCAATCTTTTCCATTATCTTCTCCTTAAAAAATAAAAAGCCATCTTTAATTTTATCACAAAGAGTTCTTTGTGCACAACCGCTATTTAGAGGCGGATCCGGAATCCGTGTCCGCGATCACCTGCCCGTCACTGCCGTAATACACTGCATGAAAACCGGCATTACCCACTCCGTTAAAAGCATTATACATGGTAGACAAAAGCTTCAGTTCCACCATAGCCATGGAAGTCTTATCGTTTATGGCTTTGGCATCAAGAGTCACCTTAAAATCCGTATAGTCATCATTGGCACTTATAGATCTTATATCCTTATAACTCTTGGAAGAGGCAGGGAGGTTTGCGATCTTCTGATCGATGCCTTCCTTCAGTTTTTTCATCATATCCTCGTGCTGTTCCTTAGTCAGCACATAGGTGGCACTGCCGTCAGCATTAAGGGTTATGGACGAATAGCCGTTTTCTTCGGCCACTGCGGTGAGATCCTCCTGGGTCGCACCATACACATATGTAGGCGGCACTACCAGAGAAAGATTTCCGTCGGGAAGCTCCGTAAGGGAGCACATGGATCTTTCTTCACTGCTCAGGTCCGTGGTCATGGGCGTGGTCTCGGATTTATAATTATAGTAAAAGGCAGTACAGAAATATATGATGAACGCTATCACCAGAAATATCCATATTCCCTTGTTATCCTTTATATTCATAGTTCCTGTTTCTACACCAAATGTCATCCTGAGGCTTTAGCCGAAGGACAGATCATCTGACACGATTTCTTCCCATGAGATATTCCATCAACATCTATCGTATATCCCCTGGATATATTCCCGGGTCTGCACCGCATTCTCAGGCACCGTATTCTCCAGAGTGGCGTGGGCAAAAGGCTTTTTCGTCTTGATGAACTTAAGCACACGCTCATAGCTGTCTCCCATCTCACCTGTGCCGCAGGCCACGGATTCAAGCGAAACCCCATCCTCCTTTACCTTAAAATCCTTGAGATGGACCATGGCTATATCTTCTCCCAACAGATCCATGGCTTCGTCAAAGATCTCATCCCTCCTGCTTATATTGGACACATCCAGCAGATTCACGGGATCAAATATGATCTGAAGATTAGGCGAATCTATTTTATCCAGGACATAACGGGCTCTCTTCGGATTGCAGACAATATGCTTGAATACCGGTTCTATGGCAAAGATAACTCCGCATTTCTCCGCGTATTCCACCACAGGCCTTACATTTTTGATAAAGATCTCCAGGGCCTCGTCGCTGTGATTTCTTTCTTCATACTTATACTCAGTGTTTACGGCTCCCGTCTCGGTTCCCACCACGCCGCAGCCCATGAGGGAGGCGAAGCGCATATGGGCCTTATACCTCTTTACATTTTTGGAAAGGGCAGTCTCATCAGGCGTAGCCAGGTTGAGATAACAGCCCAGCACGGCGGCATCCATCTCATTTTCCCAGAACAGCCTTTTCAGATACATGGCAAGCCCCGGCGTCAGCGCCGCATCCGCTGTGGAATACTCATCGATAACTTTTTTGAGGGCTATATGTCCGCATTTGAACCCCTGCTCATGAGCTATATGCAGACGCTCTGCAAGCGGTGCCTTTTTGATATCATGTAACCTGATCCCCAGCTGCATCTCAGTCCACCTCTCCTACTATCTCGTCGATACCTTCAAATACCGCCTTTTCGCCCTGCTGTCCGCTGACTTTCACATTTTCAGCCACCAGACGCTTTACGTTCCGCACAAAAAAGCCCTTCAGCGTACACGCCTCCACTCCGGAGCTCATGATAGGCCTCTCGGGAGTGGGATCGTCACTGTAGGTCACTTCCACATTTCTGAAAACGACTTCCTCAATCTTTTTCTCGGGCAGACCGTCAAAATATGTGGCCGCCACATGACAGTTCTCCGCCTTTATATCCTCAAAAACAAAACGCTTGAGCACGGGAGTGCGGTCATCCACCTCCATGAGGCTCCGGCTCTGTACATAATCCGTCTTGCCGTCGGGATCGCAGAAATAAAATGCATTGATACAGAAAGGCGTCATTACATTATCCATATCGATACGCCTGAAGGCGATCTCATCCAGTATGGCATCCTTGCCTCTTCCCCTTCTGGTCTTTATCCGAAGGCCCCTGTCCGTATGTGAAAAATCACAGTCTTCCACACTCATATTTCTGACGCCGCCGGCCATTTCCGATCCCACGGTCACTGCCCCGTGTCCGTTTTCCATGAGACAATGATGGATATGCAGGTTCTCGGAAGGCTTACGGAAAGTCTTTCCGATGTATATCTTCCCTGATTTTACCGCTATGCAGTCATCACCCAGTGAAAATTTTACTCCTGCTATCTCCACATTTTTACAGCTCTCGGGATCCAGTCCGTCGGTATTGGGAGAATCCGAAGGATTCTTCACGGTCACATTATAAAATCCCAGATCATCCGAAAAATACGGATGAATGGTCCAGGAAGGCGAATTGGTCAGCGTCAGACCCTGGAGCACGATATTATTGCAGCCGTTCAGGAAAAACAGCCTGGGTCTGTAAGCTATGTTCAGGACCTTGGGATCCTTCCACCAGTTCTCCTTTGATGCGCCGCCGTCCAGCACACCCTGTCCGTAGATGAAAACATTCTTTACATTAAACCCGCACATTATGCCGGTGAACATGGGAAGCGGATTGCCCTCCCAGGTACCGGGAAGATAATCACAGGTGCCGTCGGTACTTCTGACACGGCCCCTGACCCTGGCAAAAGCCTCCCTGTCGGTCCTTGCCAGAAGTCTGGCACCCTTTGCCAGCTCTATACTGATATCATCCTTAAGAAAAATGCTTCGTATGAGATAGGTTCCCTCAGGGATAAGCACTCTGCCTTTAGGCGGACAGGTCATAATGGCAGCCTGGATAAAGGTGGTATCATCATTTACTCCGTCACCCTTAGCTCCCATTTCCTTCACATCCATGGTCACATACTCATAATCGGTATGCACCGATATCACTGCATACGAATCGGAAGATACCGCTTCTATCTCATAATCCGTATCGGGGAACAGATCATATACCGAAGTCACCACAGTATCAGCCACGCCGTATTTTTCACCGTTAACATATAGGGTGTATTCCTTCAGGGTCTTAAATTTGCCCTTATCCGGAAGCTGTATCACCACCACCCTGGCACCTGTCTTAAGCACCCTGATACGGCTGTGATCTCTGCCGGCATAAGCCTTACGCGCCGATGACAGGACATCGTCGATGACAGTTTCAACAACCGGTCCGTTCTCCTCAAGGACCTTCAGGACTTCGTCCCTTGCATCCTCCAGGCTCCTGTACAATTCATATATCTGAAAATCCATATAGGACAAGGTCTCATCCGTTATGGATACGAATTCTCTTCTTTCGTCATCACTTTTAAGCTCATAAAACGCCTTAAGTAATTTATCTGTCAGTTCGATATAAAGATCTTTTTTCCCTGTTTTTCTCTGCTCTTTCATAAGCGCAGGTATCTTTCTGATCGACTCGTTTATCATGATCTCTTCCTTTTTTATGATTTACTTTAATACTATGCAGGGTCTGTCAGGATTCTTCGCTTCGCTCAGAATGACACGACCACAGCTCCATCACTTAAAAAGGGGCACCATGGATCATGGTGCCCCAGACTTCATAGAATACTGAATTTATTCCTTAACGGCTCCGATGTTAACTCCCTTTACGAAATACTGCTGCAGGAAAGGATAGGCTATCATGAAAGGAAGGATAGCACAGATGATACCTGCATACTGCAGAGTCTGCGTCGCCACCTTATATGAGGTGGAAGGCGTATCACCATCCATGACCAGGTTTCTCAGCTTGTACTGGAAATTGATCTGGTCGGGATTGACGATATAGATCTTAACCGTCGAATAATCGTTCCATACGGACACTGCATACATCAGACCGATGGAAGCAAGTGCTGCCTTTGAAAGGGGAAGCACTATCTTTATGAAGATACCCATGGGCGTACATCCGTCGATCTTTGCCGCTTCGTAAAGCGATTCCGGAATACCCTCAAAGAAGTTCTTCATAAGGACTATGTTGTAAACATTGATACCGTGCTTAACCACAAGGATCCACATATTGTCGGTCAGGCCCAGCTGCTTCATAACCAGATACTCGGGGATCATACCACCGGTGAATATCATGGTGAAGAGCAGGAAGAATGCCAGTCCTCCACGTCCGGGCATATCAGCCTGTGCCAGTACATATCCGCCCAGGGTACAAAGCAGAAGACCCAGTGCGGTACCGCAGATAGTGGTGATCACTGAATTAAGCAGCGGTCTGTACAAAGCCTTTGTTTCGAGGATAGTACGATATCCGTCGATGGTAGGCTTGTTAGGAAAGAGCTGGAACTGATACACGCCTACGGCGTTGAACGAGTCTACCAGAACCTTCCATATGGGCATCAAAATGAACAGCGCGATCAGGATGAATACCAGATAATTTACTACATCGAATAAATGTATTTTCTTCATACGGTACCTCCTATACTATTCCGCGGCCTCTTACCTTTTTACTCAGCCAATTACAGATGAGTACCAGGCAGCCGCCTACTATGGACTTGAACAAGCCCACCGCCGTAGAGTAACCGTAATTCGGGTTAGCCGAAAAGGCCTTACCGTAAATGAATGTGGATATAACATCCGAAACATCCAGAACTGCACTGTTATAGAGCACGAATACCGACTCAAAAAGATTCATAACCTTAGCCAGGTTAAGGATCAGCACTACTATAATGGTGTTCATCAGAGCAGGCACGGTCACATACCATATCTTCTGCATACGGGTAGCACCGTCGATGTCAGCGGCCTCATAAAGCTCAGGATTGATACCGGAGAGAGTAGCCAGGAATATGATGGTACCCCAGCCTGTCTCCTTCCAGATATTGATCAAGTAGAAAATGGATCTCCACATGGCCTTATCCTGAAGGAAGCCAAGAGGCTCTTTTATAACGCCCGCATTCATCAGCATACCGTTTACCATACCATTTGCGGGGTTAGGGGAAAGTATCATGGAGAAGATACCTGCCACAACGGCCCAGGACATGAAGTGGGGCAGATAGATAACTGTCTGCAGGGACTTCTTTGCCCAGAGGGTGTTCATCTCGTTAAGGAAAACGGATGCAACCACCGCGGTAAAGGTCGTGATAAAGAGCTTGATGATACTCAGCTCCAGTGTGTTTCTAAACGCTGTCCAGAATCCCTTTTCAGCGAACATGGTCTTAAAGTGCTCCAGGCCTATGAAATGAGGCTTACCGAAAGCTCTGAAGTCCATAAACGCATATCTGATACCCAGCATGGGCCAGTAATGCATGATCAGGACAAAGATGAGAACCGGTATGAACATGATGTAATATCCCCTGCAGTTCCATATCTTTGTGCTAAGCGGCGTATGCCTGATAGGCTGACCGGATGATGTCATTTGAGGCGCTTTTGCCATAAAACTACCTCCTTTCTCTCCAGTGATTACTGAGCTTTTTCCTCGCTCTTTGAATTAAGATCATCAAGGATCTGGGTTACCTTATCGCCTACGGTCGAAACATACTCGTCCATAGCTGCATCGATATCCTGACCGTCTACTACAACTGCTGCGATGCACTTGCCCTTAGCGGTGTTGATATCGGTAGCATATGTGGTAAAGAGCTCGGATGCGGGAGTAGAAGGAGCATCCTTCATATGAGAGGTAAAGAATGCATTACCCTCTGTCATCAGTGAAGACTCATCTGAGTACTCAGCATATTCGCCCTCAAGAGGACAGATAACAAGTGCGGGATCGATAGCGTTCTTCTTCCATACTGCATTAGGATCGTTAGGAGTAGGCAGAAGGTGGAACTCGCCCTCCTCGTAAGGTCCGTATACCTTCTCGGAATCCTGTCCGGGATTGATGGTGAATCCTTCGTCTGCATCTACTGACCAGTGAACGCCCTTAGCGCCATACAGCCAGAGCATCTCTACTTCGCCGCCGTCCAGCATGGACTCAAAGAACTTATCAAAGATAGCCTGCTCACGGGTGTTGTCTCCGTCCTGATCGTCGATGATACAGAACACGGGAGCCTCACGGTTGATATATGCGCCAACCTCAGCGATGGGCTCGAGCTCTACGATCTCGGAGTCAACTTCGTTCTTTATAAGGTTATCTGTAAGTGTCTGATACCAGGTACCTGCCCAGTATGTAAAAGCACCTGATGAACCGGTCTGGTTGTTTGAGAACCATGACTCACGTGCATCCTTTGTACCGTTTGTAAGAGTGGTGGGATCGATGACATTGTCAGCCTTACCCTTTGCCAGTCTCTGGATAGCTGCCTTGGTGGCATCGGTCTGGAAACCGTCATACCATACGCCGTCGTCGCCCTGAAGGATAGCGGGATATGCATCCTGCCAGAACTCAGGAAGGTAATTGATGTAAGGAGCCTCCTCTGAGATATAACCTGCTGCTATGGTACCGTAGGTATTGCCTGTGGTGCCGTCGCCATCGGGATCTCCGTCACGGAATGCCTCGAGCATTGCATAATAATCGTCAAAAGTCTTAACAGAAGCAGGATCGATGCCAACGGAATCAAGCCATGCCTTCTTTACATAGGTAACGCATCCGTTTCCGTATGCGGGAGCGAGGCCGTAAAGCTTACCGTCTCTGTAAAGTCCCTCATTAACTGCAGGGTACTTGATCCTGCTCTTGAAAGATGCGTTCTCGAATGCCTCGGACATATCCCAAAGCGCTCCGGTAGGTGCATACTGTGCATACTGGTCGGAAGAAAGAAGGATAACATCCATACGGTCTCCGGCAACGAATTTACGTCCTACGGCATCAGCGTAGCCTGAGTGATCGAGCTGCTGGATATCGAGGTCTACACCTACTGCATCCTCCCACTGCTGCTCGAAAGCATCCTGTCTGTTCTCCACGGTAGCTGTAAGGGTACCGTTGATTACCAGTACGATCTTATCAAGCTCAAACTCACCGGTCTCCTCATTAACCTCACCTCCGGTTGCGGATCCTTCTGCAACGGTTGCTCCGCCCTTGTTGCAAGCAACCAGAGATGCGGCCATGGTAGTCACAAGAAGTGCCGCGATCAACTTTCTTTTCATTTTTGTCCTCCTTAAAAATAATACTTAAATTGGGTGCAGCGCAACGCACCCCACTTTGTTTTAACGCATAGGGCAATTTTACCATAAGGCAAGCCCTTTTGTGAACAATTTTCTTAATAATGGACGTCATTTTTCTTTTTTCCACATTATATGGCTTCATTTTTTGTGCAAATTTAACCTTTTTTACCAAAACTTTCGTGTAAATTTGATATATTTTTAACTATGATCGCAAAAAAAGCATTTACAATTCCCTTTTTATTATATATGATTTAATCAGGTTTTCTTTTTTAAGGGAGGTTTTTATGAGCGCAGACAATATGATAAAAGAATTAAGCGAAAAGCAGATACCTCTTCACAGCATGATCATATGGAAAAGCGGACAGATCCATTACCGGTGCGAATGCCCCCAGGCTCCGCTCTCCATGGCCCGCCGCATGTTCTCCATATCGAAATCCGTGACGGCCATAGCCATCGGCATCCTGTATGCAAAGGGAGCCCTTGACCTGGAGGACACCATATGCTCACATTTCACGGAATATGATACCCCTGCGACGGATAAGCGGATCAGACAGATGACCATCCGAAACATGCTCATGATGCGTACCTGTCATTCCTTTACCACATATAAACAGTTGGACTGCGGCTGGGTCGAAAGCTTTTTCAAGGCTGTACCGGATCACGATCCCGGCACCCTGTGGCACTACGACACTTCTTCAGCCCACGTTCTGGCCGCCCTTGTGGAAAAGATAAGCGGCATGGACCTTTGGGAATTCATTAAAAAGGAGCTTCCGCAACTGTCGCTCTCCGAAGAGTCCTATTTCATCACCGATCCCCAGGGCGTATCCATGGGCGGCACAGGTCTGGTGGCCAACGCCTACGATATATTAAGCATCGCCGTCCTTTTATACAATGCCATGAACATGACGGAGACCCGCTACAATATCACCTACGAAGACTGCGATTTTGATCTGGCAATCTTCAGACGTTTTCTCAAAACAGCAGCCTCCTGCCTGTCTCCCACCACCATAAAGGCGACCGGCCGTTTCGACACCTTCGGCTACGGTTATATGCTCTGGCGCACCGACCACAACGGCTTCATGATGTACGGCATGGGAGGTCAGTTTGCGGCCATCTATCCCGAAAGCCAGATGATCCTGATCACCACAGCCGACACCCAGAGCACCTGCAGCGGAAACGACGATATCTTCGACGCCTTCTACAGGCATGTACTTCCGGGGGGCGAGCTCACCAAGGAGACCGAGATCATCCCCGTGAGCCTTCCCGTGACCACAGGCAAGCCCCATGAAAAGTTCAGTGAACGCTACAAACTTGAAAAAAACAGCTCCGATTTCACGGAGCTGTCTGTAAACTCTGAGGAGAGCATCCTCACCCTCACCCTTCTGGGAATAGACAAAGAGTATGTCATACCTCTGGGGCTGCATCAGCTTGAAAGCTTTACCTTTGGCGGATATGAGCAGGCCTGTCACGGCTTCGCCATCTGGCAGAGCGACGATATGCTGTACGCAAAGATCTATGTGATAGATGCCTACGTAGGCACGGTATACCTCTCCCTGCATTTTTCACAGGACCGCTCCGTGGTAAACGTATTCATGAAAAAGATCGAAGAAAGTCTGTTCTCAGACTTTGACATGGTACACCTTACAGGCTCGGTCATATCTTCACCTGAAGCATAACGGCGGTCCGTATCGCATCACGAAATATCCTTCATGATCCCGGACCGGGGAAGCGGGTCTGACTTACGGCTGCTTCCCGATATATGCCAGTATGCCGCCATCCACATAGAGGATCTGCCCGTTTACGAAATCCGAAGCACCTGATGCCAGGAAAAGCGCCGGTCCCATGAGATCCTCAGGCGTCCCCCATCTGTTCTGGGGAGTCTTTGCCAGTATGAAGCTGTCAAAGGGATGGGGTGAACCGTCAGGCTGCTTTTCCCGCAGGGGCGCTGTCTGCGGCGTAGCTATATAACCGGGTCCCAGGCCGTTACACTGGATATTATACTGGCCATACTCGGCGCAGATATTCTTTGTGAGCATTTTAAGACCACCCTTTGCGGCTGCATATGCCGACACGGTCTCACGTCCCAGCTCCGACATCATGGAGCAGATATTTATTATCTTTCCCGCTCTCTTTTCCACCATTTTGGGCAGTACCGCCTTCGAGGTGATAAAAGCGGAACTCAGATCTATATTGATCACTTCATTAAATTCTTCGAGGGTCATCTCCGTCATGGGGATCCTCTTTATTACCCCGGCGTTGTTCACCAGTATATCAACAGACCCCAGATCCGCCTCAATCTTAGCCACCATTTCCATGACCTGCTTTTCATCCGTCACATCGCAGATATAGCCCTTTGCCTCAAGGCCCTTTGCCTTGTAGTCGGCCATGGCCTGGTCCATATGTTCCTGTGAGCGGCAGTTAAAAGCCACCTTCGCCCCTGCCTTTATATAGGCCTCCGCTATGGCAAAGCCTATTCCGTATGCGGCTCCCGTCACCAGGGCCACCTTTCCTTCAAGAGAGTACATGTTTCCTCCTTTTCTTTTTCCTGATGTATTATCCCAATATAAGATTCTTCGCTAGTATCCTAAGGAATCCACCACTTCGCGGGTCTACGCTCCGCTTCGGTCCGCGCTGATCAAACGTCCCCCGGACGTTTAGCGCCCCTTAGGACGAAAATTAACAGTATTTCGCCCCACCGGTCATCCGATGGGGCGAAGAATTCATGCGTTTCTGTTTCCGGCGTCACCGGATCTTACTGCTGCTGCTGATCCTGACCTTCCTCGGCCTTGGGATCCTCAGGTATCATGGGCTTGGGTACCACTCTGTAGAAGATGGTCCTTACGCCGGAATACTTACCCTTTCCTCTTACGACCACGCTGGCGGTTCCGCAGCGGTCATTCTTGGCAAACAGCTGTACATCCTTCACACGCCTGTTCATATCATAGGTGGTGTCGATCACATAATCCTTGCCAAGTACCAGAGGCTGCTTGTCATCACCGTATACCAGCAGGCCTTCGAAATCATTCTTTTCCAGCTCTATACCGGTGTAAAGCTTCTTATCGTAAGCCTTCCACTCCTTGGCTACGGTCTTTGTGACTATGGCCTTTGAAATATCATTCTTGGCCACATGTATGGAAGTGGTGATGGATCCTTCATATCTGCCGGTACCGGGTATGGTTACCAGGATATTGTATCCGTCATCATCAGGCTGAGCCAGAGCGGTCTTGGGATCCAGAGGATCTCCTGCCTTTGCTACGGTCTGGCCATCCACCACTACGTCCGAATCATAGGTAAAGGTCAGGTCCTTATTATAATCCTTACCGGACATCAGCTTTTTCTTTGACTCGAATTCATAAATGTTGAAGGAGGTCTTGATCTTTGTCTTGTCGTTCTTCCAGACCACATCGGTAGCCTCTGCAAAGGCTGTATCCGAGCTGAGCAGACCCTTCTCTATGGTATATCTCATCTCATTTACATCACCTGCTGCGCCGCCCTTTTCCTTCATGGCCTTATTGTAGTCATCATTTGTGACCTTACCTACTATACCGACATCAAATACAACTACATAGTAGGATCTGTTGCTGTAATCCTTATGGCTGTTGGGATCGGGAACATTGTAATATGTTACCTTATAATCCCTGCCGTTCTTAAGGAGGTTGCCATACAGGGTGATATTAATATCAGGGCTGGCACCCTTCTTTGAATAGTGCATGTAATATCCCTTGTCACAGGATACGCTGGTACCTTCACTGTAACCTGCGCGGTATTTCTCATCCTGGTTAGCCTGAGTCTCGATGATCAGATCCTTACCAAGAAGTGTCCTCATCTTATCCTCGGATATGGGATTGATCTGGTAGGTATGGGTAAATCTGCCTGCATAGTCACCGATACCGGATACGAATGCAGCTGCCTTACCCGTAAACTTATGCTTCTTGTAGGTGATCTTGTAATCCTTACCAAGAACCAGCTTCTTACCGCTGCCGTCTGCGTTCAGATCGGTTGCCTTCTTACCCTTTACGTTGGTATCGCCTATGTAATATACCTTGATCATGTGATTCAGGGTGATAGGTGAGCCGTTGTATTCCACGCCCTCGGGATAGAGGTCAGCTCCGTTGTAGCTGACAGTCGCAGCTCCGCTGCCGTATTTGATCTTTGCAGGCGCGATGCTGAACTTGACCACTACCTTTCCGGCACAGGCTCCTATACCTACGATACTTGCCGTAGCAGAACCCTTCTTCTTGTTCTTTGAGTAGGAAACCACATAATCCGTACCAAGCTTCAGCTCGCCGATAGGATATACGAGGCTTTCACCCTCTGCAAGCTCTGCGCTTGACTCCACATATCTGTTGTTAGTGGTCAGGTTGAAAGGTCTGGTTCCCTTCTTATTCAGGAACTGTCTCTCCACCTTGGGGATCAGGTTCTTATCTATCACATTGGAAGCAGAAGGATCATAGATCACATAGGTAATATCCCTGCTGCCTGTGAAGTTACCGCCGGTATTTGAAATAGTGCCGTCCTCGGCAGCCTCCTCCTGATAGGTACCGGTGATACGGATGGTATACATTCCGACATCGGTAGGATTATCCACTACATTGCCTGCTGCATCGAGATAGGTAATGGTAAAGTCAGTTCCTGCCTTCAGCTTCTTGAGGGATTTACCGTTGTCATAAGTCACCGTGGGAACGGGAGGCTTACTGGTCTTGCCGGACTCAGCCACCATGTAATCCTCGGTCTCGATGACCTCGGTGCGCTCATACAGGCTGGTGGTGGTATTCTTACGTCTGATGGTAAAGCCCTTCTCCAGTGAAACGGGAAGGATCTTGAAGGTTACCTCACTCTTCTTACCTGCCTCATCCACATAATAGAACTTGTTCTTGTAATTTCCTGTACCGGTGACAGCCACATTGGCAACGCCGGCCTTTATATTGTTCTTGAACTGAACGATATAATCCTTGCCTCTTGTAAGCGTAGTCTGGGCATCACCCTTACCGTTTATTACCAGAATGTCGGGAAGTACCTGGGCTCCTGTATAATACTGATCCTTTATACGTCCTACGACTACTGTCTCTGCCTCGGGCTCAATGGATTCCACATCGGGATATACTGCCACGCTGGCAGAGTCGTTATCATTGGTTCCCTTTTCCACTGTACCTGAAGAAGCGATCAGATCATCGTCCTTCTTGTACTCTTTTCTGCTGCCGTTGGTTCCGGCACGTCCATCCTCCACGCCTGTGTTGATAACAGGATTTGTGATGAAGGCTATGGTCTCTTCCCCGCCTACCTTCTTATATGTAGGATGTGTGTCATCCGTATTGGGATGTCTCTTCTCGGAAGAGTAATCTATAAGCGCAGGTCTGTCCTTATAATCATGAGTCGTAGGCATGTAATCCGGAAGCGCACCGTTTATAGCGATCCTTCCCTTCAGACCATAGGTGGTATATGCCTCATCCTTGAGCTCCAGGAAGCCGTTCATGTCGACGGTACCGTCAGCCTTTCTGCCGATCATCAGAGGCTCTGACTTATTAGGGTCAGTAGCATCCTGAACCAGAGTCCTGATGGCATCCTCATCGGAGAAGGATACGCCCTTGTAGGGTTTGATCATATCAGGGTTAAACTTAACGCCATTCTTATTAAGAGATCCCTCTTCGGGAGTTCCCTGCTTATTCAGATTGGTAAGGAATACCGATTCATGCTCTACATCTGTAGTTCCCTTTCCGGTATCTTCCTTTCCTTCCGAATCAAAGTCGTTAACCTTGTCTGTTGCATCCTCAGTACTTCCGTTGGATGAAGTAACCTTAAGTTCCTTTCTGCAATACAGAGAGATCAGGTTACGTGCAGTATATCCTGTCTCCTTATTGTTGTTGGTAGTCATGGAGACATTATAGCTCTGGTTGCCGTATGATATACAGTTGAAGGCCTTGATATCAGGACAGGAATTGGAGTCGATACCCTTTGCCTTGTTAAGGAAAGCAAAGCAGTTGATCACGGTATGTCCACCGGGCAATGTCTCACCACCCATCTTGATACCATTACCGTTACCGGCTACTACCAGCTCTTCCTTACCATCCTCATCCTTATCTCTGTGGATATAACCGTTCATGAAGGATACGGAGTTCTTTATGGTCACTCGTCCGATCTCACCGGTCTCAGACTTTGAATACAGATCCCAGCCGTCGTCCGCATTACAGTAGGCGATACATCCGTCAAAGACATTGCCCTCGCCGACAGTCAGCTTACAGGTAAATCCGTCGGCATCCTCATATCCTGCATCAGAGTTCTCATATGAAGTACAATTCAGTATCAGGTTATCATGGGGCCAGATCTGCTCGCCCTTACATACGCCTTCGGGGTACAGGGTAGCTGCCTCATCTGCGGAATACAGTCTCGAAATATCTATACCGTTATTACCGTTATGGTGAGTCTCCAGATCCTCCAGTATACAGTGGGAACCGGCCACCTGGATACCCTTATTACCATCGGAAGCTCTCTTTATCTCTATTCCCTTTATGTACCAGTAGTTACCGCCGATAACCATACCGGCCGATGACTCCAGGAAGTCGAATACAGGACGCTCTGTGGCATCGGGATCAGGCATCATGTAGATCATGTTATCCTTGGTACCGTCGATACCTCTCTCGATCCTGACAGGCTTTGTCAGTCTGTATTCTCCACCGCCAAGCAGGATCTGCTGACCGGTCTGTACATACTTAACTGCCGTATAAATATCCAGAGGAGATCCTATGGTACCGTCACCGGATGAAGTACCCTCGGGACTTACATAAAGATAAGTGCCCTCCTCACCGTACTTTCTCAGGTTGACTGTAATAGTAGTAACCCTCGTGTCATACGATTTAAGTATGTTGTTGTAATTTGCGGGATCCGAATCCGGATCATCGGGATCAAAATTATAATGATAGGTTTCATCCGGCTTCATGATCGCCTTAAAGGTGTTGGCACCATAGGAAAGAGTCACGGGCAGGGTGATATATTTATCTGCGGGCACCTTGCCGTCCTTATTCTTATCCTTCTTACCGTTGAGGCCCTTAAGTGCGGGATCGGTGGTACTGTCATAGAGGATCTTTCCGCTGGCGTTTGTGATCTGCAGCTCACCTCTCCATGAAGGCAGATAATACAGATCAAATTCAGATGAATTTGAATTGGTTATCTGCAGGAAATCAGAGGTGTTGTCAAAAGAAGTCTTTTCAGGGGATTCCGTATAATCATCCGACATTGCATCCGTTTCCGTAAACTGGATATCATTAAAGGTCACATCGGCATTACGCGCACAGAACACACCTGCATATACATATCCGTCATCCAGAGTTTCCAGAATACCGGGCTTTTTCAATGCTTCGGCAAGAGCATTTTTATCTTTTGTCTCTTTATTATACAGAGGCTGGTTAACCTCATCGTAGAAACGGCTGTCATAGTATTTCTTCGTTTCTTTTTTATGTGTTACAGCATCCTCGTAGGTTACGAAATAACCGGAGTTATTCTTTTCCACGGTCATGATGAAGTCTTCCCTCTCCAGGTCGGGAGTCTGGGTGAGACCCTTCTTAAGGTTTGAAACCTTGTTAAAGCTCTTAAGCTTTGTCACATCCACGCCGTATTCATGAGCAGGACCGTAATTCTTTACGATGTTGTAGGTACCGCCGCCCAGAGGAGCACAGGAGTGATCCAGAGGGGTCTGGTTCTGGCTGAAATACTTCATGGCTGCAGCAGGAGTCTTTTCAAATATGGACAGGTTATCCTGGGTGACACCGTATCTGGCCAGAGCGCTGAGACCAAGATACATATTAACCTTAGAGAATGCTATATCATCTGTATATTCATCATTTGTAAGGTCATATCTGTATTCGATCTTTGTAGCTACGGACTGGATACAGTTATTCCAGTAATCGCTATCACCGGGCTTACCTACACGGTCGGCGGCCATGACACCGAAGCCCTCCTGGCCGTTTGAGAACGCCCAGTTATTTACATGAGCCTTTGCAGTAAGCTTAAAGTTTTTATCCTTAGGTACTGCCGTATAGTAGAAGGAAACACCGTCCATGGAAAGAGGAACTATCTTTCCGCCGTTCTTAAGAGCCCATACATGAACCGAACCGTCATTTGCATTGCCCTCATAGAAATTGTTTCCCACACCTTTCTCAGCGTAACTCTTATCAGTAGATGTACCATATGCAGAGAAGAGCCACTCGTTCTCTTTCCTGTTATGATAAGTATATTTAAATTCGGCGGTAACGCTGATATCCCTGTATATACTGTCTACTGTATCTGTCGCATTATAAATATTCCTGTACGCATTTACCTTAAAGGTATATTCCTTATCCTTGGTGAGTCCCTTAGCCTTTATAGGTACTCTGTACAGCTTTGCAGATTCGGTATAATACTTCTTTGCCTCATCGGAATCCACCTTGACGGTAACCTTGTCAGCTCCGGATGCATTGTTGGTGACCACATAGTAATCAGCCTCCTGAACAGCAGCGAAAGCCACAGTCAGGGTACCGTCACCATGGTCGGTCACACCTGCGATACTGGGTGTATCCAAAGGTCTGATAAAATCAAGGGATAATACATTTGAATACTTAGGTGCATATGCCTTACCGTTTGAATCCTTATCTCTCTCTGCTGCTGCCACAAAGAAGAAACGTCCGCTGGTAGCAGGAAGGAAGGTCGCCTTGTTATCCGCAGCACCTGCAGCACTGTTATCCTTCATGATGGTGTATACGCCAACAGCATTCTTCTTTACATCCTCAGGGGTCATGGATTCAACGGTAGTATCCGTCTTTGCCATATATACCGACACCCTGTTCGCAGCCGAAAGATCATTGATGGCACAGCCTGCCACATCCACTATAACCGTAGACTTGCAGGTCCTGGTGGCTGCCGCCTTTTCCGCATCGGTCTTTGCCGTTTCGGGAACGGTCACGGGAGAAACATAAACCTTGTTTGCGGAAGGAGTCTTCACATCGCTCCAGCTCTCTCCCGTAAAATCAAGCGCACCCTCTATAACCTCTACCTTATAGAAGTAAGAACCGCCGGACTCGGAATTGGAACCCAGATACCAGACGCCCTTTCCTACGCCCGAGAACGTAGAAACATATGAACCTTTTCCTGATGCACCGTTCTTGTTAGTTCCCGCAACGTCACCGGTGTTTACTTCGGTAGTCTGCGAAAGCTCCTGCTTACTGTCATAGAGTCCTATCTCTCTGGCGATGTCTCCGCCTTCCCACCATACCTTTACGGTATTAGTCTCCGCACCGGTAGTGAACTGGATAGCCTTTGTGGGATGAGCTCCGGCTTTGGTAGCAGCGCCAAAGGGGCCGTTGGGACTCCATCTGTAGGTCTCGGTAGCCGTATCCTTTTCATCCAGGTATCCATCGGGGAAAGGAGCTCTCTCTGCTCCGGGATTAGATACCGGAGTCTTTGAAGAATTATGCGCCCAGATCGTAAAGAACGGATCCTTGGATCCATCCGGCTTCAAGCCTATCAGATCCTTGTCTGCTTCTGTCTGTGCGTTAGGGATCGTCTTTCCCGCATTATCGTTATATTCGCTTGGTGCCAGCACATTGGCATTAACCAGCTGTGTGATATCAAGAATATGACTGACTGCTGCAGCCCCGTTCACATCCTCTTCATCTCCCGAAGCATCAAGGGCCTCTTCCATATCCTCCACTGCTTCGGTCTCGGCTATTTCCACATCCTCCTCGGCACCGGATATCTCAGAGAGCGATTCCTCATCGTTCACTGCCTCCATACCGGCATCCGCGTCGATAAAAATATCCTCCGCATCTGTCGCTGCCCCGTCATTCTCAGTGCCGGCAACGATCCCTTCCACATCATCCTGACTCTGTGCAGCCAGTGCGGGTGCCGCAGGCTGAACGATCATGGACAAAGAAATGATCGATACCATCACTCTTTTGAGCAGGTCTGAATAGTTTCTTTTCATAAATTCTCCTTCCTTTCCCTTTCCGCGTCTGTCCTCCATCGCCGGTAAGATCAGAACGGAAAAAATAATATAACTTATCCGTACAAGAGCGCAAAATACCCCTGTAAACGCACACTTATGTGGTTAATTTTATCAGCAATTTTCACTATATGCAACGGTTTTTTGCGCTAAAAACTGTGAACTTTTTCACAATATCAGGATCATAAAACCATGTCACATGTTTAAACCGCCCAAATTCCACATCTGTATAAAATACGAATAATAACCTCTCATTTTATGCCGGGAAAAAACAAAAGACCCCATCCGTGAGGATGAGGCCTTTTATCATCTTAATTGGTTCTTAATATTACTTCAGCAGTCCGGCCTTGGTATACTTACCCTCTTCGCCGCTCTCCTTCTTCTGAACCTTAAGGGAAGTGGTGTACTTCTTGCCGTTCAGCATGTAGGTAAGCTTCAGGGTGCCCTTGTTCTTAAGACCTGTAACAGTTACTGTACCATTGTCGTTAAGGACTACTCTTGCATCT
>JAEEZH010000015.1 GCA_016288495.1 Lachnospiraceae bacterium | reverse complement strand
TAAAACCTTTAAACGATGGATTAAAAATCAGGAGAATTTTTACTTCTTTGTCTCCTAAAATTAACCCATATTTTAACCCATTTTTGAACTTTAACCCATTTTTAACCCATAAAAACCGGTATAAAACATGTTAAACTCAAACAAACCGAGTTAAATAAAAAACCCCGGAAACCAGTGTGTTTTCGGGGTTTGTAAGCAATTATTATCTCTTGCTGAACTGAGGCGCACGTCTCGCAGCTTTGAGACCGTACTTCTTTCTTTCCTTCATACGAGGATCACGGGTAAGGAATCCTGCCTTCTTGAGTGTGGGTCTGAACTCCTCATCAACGGTGAGCAATGCTCTTGCGATGCCGTGTCTGATGGCACCTGCCTGGCCTGTGTATCCGCCGCCGCGTACATTTACCTGTACATCATACTTTGCAGTGGTATCGGTAGCCGCAAGGGGCTGACGAACTATAACCTTAAGGGTCTCCAGACCGAAATAATCATCTATATCTCTTTTATTGATGGTAACCTTACCTGTGCCGGGCATCAGATAAACCCTGGCTACGGAAGACTTCCTTCTGCCTGTTCCGTAATATTTATTTCCTACCTTTTTAGCCATTACACTATCTCCTTCTCAAACTGAATTAAATATCAAGTGTCTCGGGCTTCTGAGCTGCCTGCTTGTGCTCAGGTCCGGCATAAACATAAAGCTTCTTGTACATTCTTCTGCCAAGGGGTCCCTTGGGAAGCATACCCTTGATAGCAAGCTCTACAACCTGCTCGGGCTTGTTAGCCAGCTTCTCACGAAGCTTTGTCTCTTTCATGCCACCCACATAATCGGAATGATGATAGTAAACCTTCTGATCAAGCTTCCTTCCGGTTACGGTCACCTTATCTGCATTCACTACGATCACGAAATCACCGCAGTCAGCATGAGGTGTATAAATAGGCTTATTCATTCCCCTCAAAACCTTTGCAACTTCTGCTGCAAGACGTCCGAGAGTCTTTCCTTCAGCGTCCACTACATACCATTTTCTCTCGATGGTGGACTCATTGGGCATATATGTATTCATAACTCTAACCTCTCTTTTTAAGATCCTTTGCTTCTTTCCGAATGACAACCGTGGAAAGTATCTGTATCATTCCGAAGAGTTCAACCCTAGGGATCTCTCAGTCCAAATTCATTAGTTCCGTACTGTGCTGTGAATCTCTCACGAAAACCGGGATCCCACTCCCTAATCTCATAAAGATCTTCCATGAATGCCTTTGTCGGGGCAGACAAAAGACATCTGTAAGCGACAGACTGTGATATAATACACCCTACTGCCCCTGTCTGTCAACAAAAAATCAGCCCGTTTACAAATAAATTTCACGAGCTGATCCAAAACCACTATATACTGTACTTACCGATGATATGAAACACAAGGGGAAAGACTGCTTTCCGGTCAAAGAATACGGTATCTGACCAGCATCAGGCCGCAGGCCGGAGCTGTAGGGCCGGCCTTACTTCGGTCACAGCTGTTCAATATCTCCGGCACAGCCTCAGGATCCAGGGTTCCCCGTCCCACTTCCATAAGGGTGCCTGCGATGATCCGCACCATATTATACAAAAAACCGGTACCGCTGACTCTTATGACGATCTCTCTGTCCCTTATGCGACGTTCAGGCCGTCGGATCCCGGCCCGGACACACCGGTCCGTATCACCCGTTAAATCCGGATCGCCGGACGTTAGATCCAACAAAACCGGTCCATCGAACACCAAAGCATCCTCCAACCGTCTTTCTTCCACTTCTATGTCGGTAATGGTCCGCACCGTGCTTTCCACCTGCGTCCCTACAGTACAGAAAGATGCGAAATCATGTTCCCCGGCAAGATATGACGCCGCCTTTTTCATGGCAGCAAGATCCAGATCATAATGAGTGAAAAACGAATACCGATCCCTTAACGGATCGGGAAAGGACGAATTGAATATCCTGTATTCATAAGTCTTCACTGTCTTTACAAATCTGGGATGAAAATCCTCCGGTACCTCAAAGGACTCTCTGACCCGGATATCCTGCGGCAGCCTCTGGTTTAAGGCATAGGAAATCTTTTCCGCCGGGATCTTTGTATCACAGTCAAAAACAGCCAGATTGCACAGAGCATGGACTCCGCTGTCAGTCCTGCTGGCGCCGGAAACCTTTATCTCGGATCCCAGCAGATCACTCAGAGCTTCATTCAGTTTCTCTTCTATGGTGACACCCGACGGCTGGATCTGCCACCCGCAATAATCCGTGCCGTCATATGCCACCACCAGCATCACTCTCATATTATTTTTTCTCCGGCGCGTGATATCTTCGATTTGCCGAAGATTATTTGATCACATTTACCACTGCCTTATACTTCCTGCCTCCCAGATTATACGTAATCTTTAAACTGCCATTCTTCGTATTATCTTTATTGAAGGCAAGTATGACAGTACCGTCGCTGTCTGCCACTGCATCAACCAGTACCTTACCACTCTTAAGTGCTGTCTGTGTCTTTTCCTCCAGCTTTTGCATTAAAAACCTTCATTCCGTCTTTGCTTACGGATCTCGATACGCTTGAGGGCACCTTCCCATTCAGCCTTCTCGGCTTCGGTGATCAGCTCCAAACCATAACGAACAGGCGTGGGCTTACCTTCATCGTCCACGCACACCTCGGTAAAATATGCACGGTTTATGGGATGCCTGACCCCGGTGAATTTATCTTCAACATACACATCCACCCGGACTTCCATGGAGGTACGTCCCACATAGGTCAGGCGTGAGATAATGACTACCAGTTCATTGATATAGGCACCCTTTTTAAACTGAAGATTATCACATGCAGCCGTAGTCACCATGGCGCTGCTGTGTCTCAGCGCAGCGATCCCGGCCACCTCATCCATCCACTGCATGAGTCTGCCTCCAAACAGCCGGCCGCTGCCGTTTATGTCTTCATAGTGGATCATCTTCATCCACTCTGATCTGGAGTAATCCACTGTCCTTTTTTCTCTCGTGTCTGTCATGAAAATCTCCGTGTAAGATCCTTCCTGTTGCTTCGCAACCCCTCGCCGGGGCGGCATCACACCATTTCATGGTGTGATATGCGTCGCTTCGCTCAGGATGACAAAATGGCTCAGGATAACAAAATGGCTCAGGATGCAGCTTCTTCAGCCAACACTGTGATTCAGACCCAGATCAAACGCCTTTTTGTTCAGCTCCAGGAACTTTGCGGGGACACAGGCTTCTATGGCCTCTTCCCAGTCGCTTTTGTCGAAATCAAAATAATGGGACAGCCTTCCCAGAAGCACCAGATTAACCGCTTTTACGGAACCGGCCTTTGCCGCCAGTTCAAGACAGTTAAGTGCATCCGTTTTCACACCGACAGCTTCTATCTTTGCAATGATATCCTCAGGATATTCGGCCGCTCCGGTGATCACGGTCATAGGATCGGTTTCCACGGTATTGGTAACTATACGGCCGTCTTTTTTCAGATAGGATATCCATCTGGCCGCCTCCAAAGGCTCGAAAGCCACGATGAAATCTGCTTCTCCTTTGTCGATTATGGGAGAACAGACCTTTTCACCGTATCTCACATAGGTCACCACGGATCCGCCTCTCTGGGACATGCCGTGTACCTCGGACACCTTCACATCATATCCCTTCTTAAGGAGGAGATGTCCCAGTAATTTACTTGCCAGAAGACTGCCCTGTCCGCCGACGCCTACTATCATTATATTTTTTGTATTCATAATATTACCTCGATGTGATATTACGTAAGTTACATATATCGCCTGATCTATCAAGATCCTTCGCTTCGCTCAGGATGACAAAAATGCTCAGGATGACAAAAACGCTCAGGATGACAAAAATGCTCAAGATGACTATCACTTAATCCTAATTAATCGCTGAGAATGCGCACAGCTGCTTACATACGCCGCAGCCTGTACACTGGGTCTTATCTATCACTGCCTTTACCGTACCCGTCCCGTCATCCTTCATGGATATGGCAGGGCAGCCTATGCGCATGCAGCTCTTGCAGCTCTTGCACTTTTCGCTGTCCACACTGAGCGGGGGATTATGCTTTACATATTTGAGCAATGCGCAGGGACGGCGGGAAATGATCACTGAAGGAGCCTCTACAGACAGTTCCTCCTTTATGACCTTCTCACACTCTGCCAGATCGTAAGGATCCACTACGCTGACCCTCTCAAATCCAAGGGCGTGGCACAATGCTTCCAGATCGATCTTTCCTGCGGGATCTCCCTTTATGTTATAACCGGTAGTGGGATTCTGCTGATGTCCCGTCATTCCGGTAATGGAATTATCCACTATAATGACTGTGGAATTTGTCATATTGTATGCGATGTTTGCCAGACCTGTCATACCCGAATGCATGAAGGTGGAATCACCGATGACAGCGACTACGGGCTTTGATCCCTCCTTCTTCAGCTCCAATGCCCGGTTGAAACCATGAATGGCGCTCACGGATGCACCCATGCAAAGAGTCATATCCATCATGCCAAGGGGCGGAGTACCACCCAGGGTATAACAGCCTATATCGCCCAATACGGTACAGTTCAGCTTCTTCAACGAGAAGAAAAGACCTCTGTGTGGACAGCCTGCACACATAACAGGAGGACGTACGGGAGTCACCGTTTCAAAAACGGGGAACTCCGCCTTCTGTCCCAGGATCAATTCTCTCAGAAGTCCCTGGGAAAATTCCCCGCAGATGGGGAGTATATCCTTGCCATGAACCGAAAGACCAAGGGCTTTGCAATGCTCTTCTATAATGGGATCCAGTTCTTCCACCACATATACTTCATCTACGGAGCCTGCAAAATCCACAAGCAGTTTATCCGGTAGGGGATTCACCATACCCAGTTTCAAAATGGATGAATCCTCTCCGAAGACTTCCTTTACATACTGATAGCTGGTACTGGAGGTGATAAAACCTCTCTTTGCACCCTCCACCTTCTCGATCCGGTTTATCCCGGAGGTCTCGCCGTACTCTGCCAGCTTTCTCATCCTCTCCTCCACGAAGGGATGGCGGCGGATGGCGTTGGCAGGTGCCATGGAATACTTCTGGGGATTCTTCTCATAAGTCTTTTCCACGACTTTTCTTTCGGATGTCTCCACCAGGCTCTGGGAATGAGCCACTCTGGTACACATCTTCAAAAGAACAGGCGTGTCGTACTCCTCTGAAAGCTCATAAGCCAGCTTTGTGAATTCCAGAGCTTCCTCGGAATCCGAGGGCTCCAGCATGGGAACCTTTGCCCCTATGGCGTGTCTTCGGGAATCCTGCTCATTCTGGGACGAATGCATACCGGCATCATCAGCTACGCCCACCACCAGTCCGGCGTTGATACCGGTGTAGGACATGGTATATAAAGGATCTGCAGCCACATTGAGTCCCACATGCTTCATACCGCAGAAGGATCTCACGCCGGAGAGGGATGCTCCGAAGGCTGCCTCCATGGCCACCTTTTCATTGGGCGCCCACTCACAGTATATCTCATCATATTTGGCAGCCTCCTCGGTGATCTCCGTGCTGGGAGTACCGGGATAGCTGGATACGAAGCTGACCCCGGCCTCAAAAAGGCCCCTTGCAGCTGCTTTATTACCTAACATCAGTTCTTTCATATTTCTTTCCTCTCTTAGGGTATAGTTTTTTCCTTATCATCCCTTGATCTCGTCTTCGATCAGGTTTTTACTGCCGTACTTTTCTCTGAGGGCAGGCTTTTCTATCTTACCGGTGGCATTTCTGGGAACGGGTGCAAAAATGATCTTTTTAGGTCTCTTGTATCTGGGAAGTTCAAGGCAGAACTGCTGTATCTCTTCCTCGGTGCACTCCATACCCTCCTTTATCTGGATGACTGCTGCCGCTATCTCACCCAGACGCTTGTCCGGCAGACCGATGACCGCCACATCATGGATCTTGGGCATAGCGGAAAGGAAGGATTCTATCTGTACGGGATAAAGATTCTCGCCACCGCTTATTATCACGTCCTTCTTTCTGTCCACCAGGAATATGAAACCGTCCTCATCCTGACGGGCCATATCGCCGGTATGAAGCCATCCGTCCCTGAGCACCTCATCGGTAGCTTCCTGATCCTTGTAATAACCGAGCATGACTCCGGGCCCCTTTACACAAAGCTCGCCCACATTGCCCTGCTCCACGGTCTCACCGTTTTCATCTATTATCTTTATCTCCCAGTTAAAGCCGGGTACGCCGATCGCTCCAACCTTATGAGTATTTTCCAGACCCAGATGCACACAACCGGGACCGGTGGACTCGGAAAGACCGTAATTTGTATCATACTTATGATTCGGGAAGTATTCCAGCCAGTGTCTGATCATGCTGGGCGGAACAGGCTGTGCACCTATGTGCATGAGCCTCCACTGGGAAAGCTTGTAATTATCAAGCTTGAGTTCGCCGTTATCCAGAGCCACCAGGATATCCTGAGCCCAGGGCACCAGAAGCCAGACTATGGTGCAGCCTTCATTGGATACCGACGCCAGGATCGACTCGGGGCTGGTTCCCTTGAGAAGCACGGCACGGCTTCCTGTATAAAGAGAACCGAACCAGTGCATTTTTGCTCCTGTGTGATACAGGGGCGGAATGCAAAGGAAAACGTCGTCCTTCGTGGTCTCATGATGTGTCGCTTCCATCTGCGCAGACTGCATCAGCGCCCTGTGATTATGAAGGATAGCCTTGGGAAAACCGGTGGTTCCGGACGAATAATAGATCGCCGCTATATCCTCATCGGTTATGGCTATGCCGGGATTGACACTTTCATAATTGCTCACCAGCTTGAAATAATCATCAGCATAAGCCGGACAGGAATCTCCCACAAAAAACAGGAGATGATTTTTTGAGATCTTTCCGGAAATATCCTCTATACGCCCGATAAACTCAGGTCCGTAAAACAGCACATCCGCATCGGCTTTCTTAAGACAGTATTCTATCTCATCGGCTGTGTAACGGAAGTTAAGCGGTACCGCCACTGCCCCTGCCTTTAATACGCCAAAATAAATGGGAAGCCACTCCAGACAGTTCATGAGAAGAATGGCAACCTTCTGCCCCTTAAGTATGCCTCTTGACAAAAGCAGGTTGGCGACCCTGTTGGCCTTTTCATCGAATACAGCCCAGGTTATCTGACGACGGTAATAGATATTGCCCGTAGGACGTATGAGTTCATACTCCTTCCAGGTGACTCTCTGCTGCTCCGAGATCTCCGGATTGATCTCCACCAGAGCCACGTCGTTTCCGTACTGCTTCGCATTTCGTTCCAATAGTTCAGTAATAGGCATTTTATTTTCCCCCTTTTATACTAAAAATAGCATTTAAATTATTTTAAAAAACCACCGGTAATAATGGTATCACGCAAATGACTGCTGTGTAAACAAATAAAATCAAATAAGCCAGCCTGTCTCTTTTTTCATAATGAAGCGGCTTCATTTTTGTCCTGCCCACACCGCCCTGATAACATCTCGCCTCCATGGCCAGTGCCAGATCCGAGGCACGTCTGAAAGCGGATACAAAAAGCGGTACCAGAACGGGTATCATGTTTTTTGCGCGATTGAGAAGATTCCCCGTTTCAAAATCCGCCCCTCTGGCAGTCTGTGCCTTTATGATCTTGTCCGTCTCCTCCATCAGGATAGGAATGAACCTCAGAGCTATGGACATCATCATGGACACTTCGTGAACCGGAACCCTGAGTTTCTGGAAAGGAGCCAGAAGAGATTCCAGGCCATCGGTCAGATTGTTGGGCGTGGTGGTCAGCGTGAGTATCGATGTACCTGATATGAGCAAAGTAAGACGTAAGAGCATCAATATAGATAACCTGATACCTTCTTTTGTGATATGAAAGATCCCATACTGCCAGACAGTGGTCCCGGGCGTGAGAAACAGATTGAATATCACGGTAAAAACGATGAGTGCGGCTATACCCCTGAGCCCCTTGAACATAAATGAGGGGGGCACATGAGACAGCGCGATCACAATAACCAGAAACAGCAGCGCCAGTGAAAAGGCGGTAAAACTGTTACACACAAAAATGGTTATTATATACAAAAAAGTCCCCACCAGCTTTACCCTGACATCCAGGCTGTGAAGGATCGATTCCGTCTGATAATATTGTCCCAGCGTAATATCGGAAAACATAAACTACTCTCTATTGTCACTATGAGTGTGAGATCAAAAGAGCCCTTTTTATCTCTTTTGCAGCCTCATCAACATCCCTTACATCAACAGGCACAGATAATCCTGCCCGTCGCAGCGTTTCCATGATATAGGTGACTGCCGGAGCCGCCAGATGGATCTGCTCCAGTTCCTTATATCGGGAAAATATCTCTCCCGGAGCTCCGTTCATGGCTATCTTCCCTTTATTCATCACCACTATGCGGTCGGCGTATTTTGACATGTCATCCATGCTGTGTGACACCAGCACGATGGTCATGTTTTCTTTCTCTTTCATAGCGCTCAGGGTATCCAACAGTTCGTCCCTTCCCCGGGGATCCAGGCCTGCAGTAGGCTCATCCAGGACCAGTACCTCAGGCTTCATGGCCAGGACGCCTGCTATGGCTACGCGCCGCATCTGGCCTCCGGACAGTTCAAAGGGTGAGGAATACCATTTTTCCTTCGGAAGTCCCATGAGTGAGAGCGCATCATACGCCCTGGCCTCCACTTCCACTTTTGAAAGCTTAAGATTTTTGGGGCCAAAACATACATCGGTAAAAACATCCGCCTCAAAGAGCTGATATTCCGGATACTGAAACACCAGTCCTACCTTCGCACGGAGCGAATTACGGTCATAACCCTTATCATGAATATTGGCACCGTTGTACAGTATCTCTCCGGAATCAGGCTTGAGAAGAGCATTCATATGCTGTATCAGGGTGGACTTACCGGATCCCGTATGTCCGATGATACCGACAAATTCATGATCATCTATGGTAAGGCTCACATCGTCCAGAGCCTTAACCTCATAGGATGTACCTGCGCTGTATATATGATTTACATGATTTAAAATAATCGACATGGATCAGTTTTATCCTATAAGCTATCATAGCTGCAGTGCATCCGCCAGTTCCTCTGCAGTGAGTATTCCATCGGGAAGACGGATACCTGCACGTTTTAATTCCGACGCCAGCTTCGTGACTGCAGGCAGCTCCAGCCGGAGCGCATTCAGCGTTTCCTCCTGTGAAAAGATCTCCCGGGGCGTCCCCTGCATCACGATCCTGCCCTCGCTCATCACAAATACATTGTCAGCATAGATCGCCTCATCCATATAATGTGTGATCAGAATAACGGTCATACCCTCCACATCATTGAGCGCTCTGGCCGCACGGATAACCTCTTTACGGCCTTCGGGATCCAGCATGGCCGTGGCCTCATCCAGGACAATACACTGAGGATGCATGGCTATGACTCCCGCTATGGCCACACGTTGTTTCTGGCCTCCCGACAGACGGTTGGGGGAGTGAAGCCTGTAGGCATACATGTCCAGGATCCTGAGGCTCTCATCCACTCTTTCCCGGATCTCATCCGTAGGTATTCCCAGATTCTCGGGCCCAAAACCCACATCCTCTTCCACCACGGAACCAATGATCTGATTATCCGGATTCTGAAATACCATCCCTACCCGGCGTCTGACCTGCATCACATTCTCATCCTTCAGAGTATCCATGCCGTCTATGTTCACCTGTCCCTGGGTAGGATACAAAAGCGCGTTCAGATGCTTTGCCAGAGTTGATTTACCGGAACCGTTGTGTCCGAGTATTGCAATGAACTGACCTTTTTTCACTGAGATCGAGACATCATCCAGAGCCCGCTTGACCTTTACGGGATTGCCTTCTTCATCTCGCTCTATATATTCAAATATTACCTTTTCGGTTTCAATAAAATTCATACGGTACATTATGAGGGCAGGAATGTAAGAAAAGCCGAGATAAAATCCCGGCCTTTCATATTTTATCACATAGATTTCGAGCTGCTTCCGAATCAACAAGATTCGTCGCTTCGCTCAGAATAACATTACGTAAGCTTGCTGTTTACACAAGCTCCAGCAGAACCTCCATGGCTGCGTCGCCCTTTCTGGGTCCCATCTTTACGATCCTGGTATAACCGCCGTTGCGGTCGGCATACTTGGGAGCGATCTCATCAAAAAGCTTTTCAACAAGGTCTACCTGCTTTGTATTCTTCTTGCGTCCTGCGCCCTGGGCGGGAACTTCCTTTACGGGATAGAATACCTTAAGCATCTGACGACGTGCATGTAATCTGGAGGGAAGATCTTTCTTGATCTCCTTCTGAACGATAACGAACTTAGCCTTGCCGTCATCACCCTTTACCCTCTTGCCATCCTTATCCTTCTCGGGGATCTTGGCGTCCACGGTAACGGTTTCGAAATTATCTCTTTCCTTTACTGCCAGCGCGATGAGGCTCTCTACTACCTTGCGTACCTCTTTTGCCCTGGCCTCAGTGGTTACGATCTTGCCGTTATTGATAAGGGCTGTTACCTGGCTCCTTAACAGAGCCTTTCTCTGGGAAGAAGTCCTTCCCAACTTTCTGTATTCTGACATATTTTACCTCTCTTTTTCGAAGGCTCCAAAGGATCCGCACTTTGGTCTTACGACCCTTCAGTCAACGCCTTTTTAGAGGAGCATGCGCACACCCGGTGGTTTTACTGCACACACTCTAAACCTATGATTACTCCGAATCTCCCTGATTGAGTTCCAGACCCAGCTCCTTGAGCTTTGCCAGTACCTCTTCCAGAGACTTGCGGCCAAGATTCCTGACCTTCATCATCTCCTCGGGAGTTTTGCTGATCAATTCCTCTACGGTATTGATGCTTGCTCTCTTTAAGCAGTTAAAGGAACGAACCGAGAGCTCCAGCTCATCGATGTTCATGTTCTTTATGCTGACACTGTCCGTAGCGGAAGAATCAGGACTCATGACATCTGCCTTCTGAGCTACCTCAGAAAGATCGATGAACAGGGAAAGATGCTCGTTAAGTACCTTTGCTGCCAGTGACACAGCCTCCTCGGGAGAAAGCGTGCCGTTGGTGTAAACATCCAGCGTAAGCTTGTCAAAATCAGTGATCTGACCCACACGGGTATTCTCTACGTTCATGTTGACACGCTGTACGGGAGTGTATACCGAATCTACGGCTATCACACCTATGGATCCGTTCTGATCCTTATTCTTATCGGTTCCGGCATAACCACGGCCATTCGTAATGGTCAGCTCCATGTTGAGCTTCGTGTCTTTGCCGCCGCTTAAAGTAGCAATAACAAGGTCGGGATTCATGATCTCAATATCCTGATCCGCCTTTATGTCTCCAGCTGTGACTACACCCTCGCCGGAAGCCTCTATGTAAGCAGTCTTGGGTTCATTGGTGGAGCTGCTGTTCTTGATAGCGAGGTGCTTGATGTTCATGATTATCTCTGTCACATCCTCCTTGACTCCGGGGATGGTGGAAAATTCATGAAGTACACCGTCGATCTTTACCTGGCTTACTGCTGCTCCGGGAAGTGAGGAGAGCATTATCCTGCGAAGGGAATTGCCAAGTGTGATACCGTAGCCGCGCTCAAGGGGCTCAGCCACGAATCTGCCGTATTTTTTATCTTCCGATAACTCAGTGATCTCGATATTCGGCTTTTCAAAATCAAACACAGACGTACCTCCT
>JAEEZH010000214.1 GCA_016288495.1 Lachnospiraceae bacterium | reverse complement strand
CTGTCTGCACTGGTATAGATGCCGTCATGCTGAGTCTCCGAGGTGGAGAGACTCACCTGCTTGAACTGCTTTATCACAAATGTCTGGTATTCGCCTTCTTCATCCTGAGTACGGATCTTTATGGGCATAATATGCCCGTCTGCTGAGAACTGGCAGATCACATCCACATCCGTATATCTTCTATCAGCACCATCATTTTTCATACACATACCCCGCCATCAAACGACCGTGTGGTTTTTTATAGAACGCACGTTCGATTTTGTAAAGAGGATAGTGACATGAATGATAAAAAGATCCTGTATCTATATGGTGATTCCAACACTTATGGTTATAATCCGCAGGCAACATGTTATGAAGATGCCAGGCTGCCGGAGCATAGCCGCTGGGTGACGGCGCTCAGGGAGCATATGAAGGATTCTGTGCAGATCATAGAAGACGGGCTTAACGGCAGGTGCCTGCCGAGGCATGAGGCAGAGATCAAACGGATCCGGAAGGCTATGGAAAGATATGAGAAACCGGATTATTTCGCGGTAATGCTCGGTACGAATGACCTGCTTGACCAGCTATCGCCGGACCCGACGGAGATCGCATTCCGTATGGAACAGCTGCTCCGGGCTGTTAAGGATGCATACGAAGAGTGCCTGTGTATCGTCATTTCTCCGCCCCGGATGGGCTTCCCTGCAGGGCATCCGATGAATCTTTATCAGGAAGCAAACGAGAAGCTTAGCTGCCTTTATCGCGATATAGCTGGGAAATACGAGGCAGAGTTCATCGATGCAGGTAAATGGGATATAGATCTTTTTTATGATGGACTTCATATTTCGGAAAAGGGGAACAGACAGTTCGCGGAGGAAATGGTGGACGCTTTCACGAAGATCTTTGCAAGGTGTTTCACGGGAAGGATGCAGAGAGCGCATACGATGATTATATAAAAGGCATCCGCTCATTTGAGGCGGTGTCAGAAGACTACAAACGCTGAAACACACCAAGCGAGGAACGCATAAATGATACAGGATATATATCCAAGTAAACTAAACAACACGTATAAAGAATATAAGCTGACGGCAGAAGACAACATCCTCCTGTTCAACGCAGAAGGAGAAGCGTATGTCAGGATCGGAGAAGAACGGATCAGCTTCGCAAAAAGAAAAGACGTAAAGGAAACAACGGCGGTCTATATGTTCTCCGTCGATGACCAAAAGTATTTCCTGGCGCTTGGCGAAACAGACATACAGGATCCGGAGTATGGATATCATACGATCAGAGAACTCAGGGACAGATGCACGGGCAAAGAACTCTTTGCGGTGTTCACAGCATACCATTTGTGGAGATGGTATGCAGATAATCGATACTGCGGCAGATGCGCCGGGAAACTGGAACCGAGTAGAGAAGAACGGGCGCTGGTATGCCCCTCCTGTGGAAACGTGGTGTATCCGAGGATAAACCCCGCAGTCATAGTCGGAGTCATAAAGGGAGAAAAACTCCTCATCACCAAATATCGAAAAGGATATGCCCATAACGCACTGGTCGCCGGATTCACAGAAATCGGAGAGACATTAGAGGAGACCGTAGCGCGAGAGGTGAAGGAAGAGACCGGAGTCAGGGTAAAGAACATCAGATACTATAAGTCGCAGCCCTGGGGCATGGCACAGGATATACTGGCCGGATTCTACTGCGAAGCGGATGGCGAGGGAGAGATCCATATGGATGAGAACGAGCTGAAATACGCAGAGTGGGTGAAACGGGAAGATATAGTATTACAGCCCAATGACCTCAGCCTGACAAATGAAATGATGAAGGTATTCAAAGAAGGAAAAGAAAAACTTAAGTGAAGACCGACCGGAACGGTGATATCATAAGAACAAGGATCAAAAAAAGGGAGAGATACCATGGATGAATTCAGGCAGGCAGCAGTAGAAAAAATAAAAAAACTAAACCGGGATGCAGTAGCGGCAGAGCTCACCGCGCAGGTGACGGATCTTACTGCAGAGCAGATCGGGCAGGTGAATTCTATTGAAGAATATCAAAACGACGAGAATTATGAAAAACTGAAAAAGATCCGCTCCGAACTGGTAGAGGAACTGATGGTGGCGACGGAGGAGCAGGAGTCACTGTCAGAAGCATACCCGAATCTGGTGGCGGAGGCCCGGAATAAACGCCGCAGCCTGGAACGCGACGCCAACCGCACGGGAAAGGATAAGCTGAAACACGATTTCTTCCGCACTAAAAAAAGAGCGGCACAGAATAAACTGAGGCAGCTCGGAGAAGATAAGGTAAAGAGGAATCAGCTGAAAACCAAAAGCGAGGAAGAGGTCCGGCAGCAATACTGGGCAAAACGCTTTGCAAAGATGAAGAAGCTGGAAGGCGGAATGAATGCCACAGGATATATGGGCCAGTTTATCGCCTCGAATTTTAATGAGACTAAGAAAAGCCGTCGAAACATGGATCCGGTATCCGACTATGCCAATCTGATGGAGAATTATCAGCCGGAGCATGTGGTATTTGACGGTCCGGCCTATAAACCCAATAAAGCCACAAAGCTCCATGGATTTAAATTCTCACCGCAGGATGTGGAGTGGAATGGAAAAGTAATGGTATTATACGGCGGCTCCGGAGATCCGGGATGCAGGGAGCCGGGCATGGGCGATACCATTACCGCATATCTGAATAAAGGATTTAAAGTATATCACGTGGACTATCGGGGCTACGGCAAAAGCGGAGTCATCGGGTCAAATGGAAAACTGGAGGAACACGGATTTACGGAAAAACGATTCTATGAAGACGGAGATGCCATACTCGACGGCGTGCTCAAGGATGCAAATGTACCCATGAATAAAATCATACTGCACGGATATTCAATAGGCGGCGTCGTGGCGTCCCATGTGGCGGCAAAGTGCGAGGAAAACCTGACGAAACGAAAGGCAGAGGGCGGCAATATCAATCCGGAGGAACACCTGGGCGGGGTCGTTATGGACAGCCCCATGGGCAGTATGCAACAAACCGCAGAAGGCGTTTCGGGATGGATTGCCACTAAATTCGGAGGAAAGTATTCCACATACGATAATCTGGGGATTCTGTATCAGCATGCACCGGATATCCCTATACTGTTTGTCAGCGGATCCAAAAAAGATTACCTCACACTGGGAGACAGTAAGGTACATAAGAAATATAACTTCACCCATAGCGCATATAACATGAAAGAAAATACAGGGCATTTCGCTTGTCATATTACGGAGGAACTGATCGAGCAGAACCTGTTACATAATAATAATGTTAATAATAACAATATCATTGAGGGTTAAGAATAATGATCAGATATTTTAATGTAGATAAAGACACATTGCCGGTGTTTGCCGCACTCTGCGAGGAAGATGCAGATGAACGCTTTACGGAACTCTCCGTAGCACTGGGAGCCATAAACGATGAAGAGGGAGATGCATCTCCGGTGGGGATCCTGACAGGCCATGTGATAGATAATGAAATAATGCTGGATAGGATCTATGTGGACCCAGAGTATCGCCGAAAGGGGATCGGACGGGGAATGCTCCTTCGGCTGGCAGAGGCATGTGAGGCCATGGATGAAACTATCCGGGGCATCATGGCAGTGATCTCATCAGAGGAAGAGGAACTGCAGCTCTTCTTCAAGGGACTTCGCATACCGATGATCCCAATGGATAATGTGGGACAATACCGGACCACACTGGATACCCTTCGGATGCTGCCGATCAGCAAGGACTCAGCCCGTGTCAGCGTACCGCTTGACAGCGTGACATCAACCATGCTCCGACGATTTGAAGCCCAGGCGGAGGAACAGGATGCGGACGTTGGTGTGCCGTTTCCCATAGACCCGGGGCTCTATGATAAAGCCAGCCGCGTGATCGTAAGAGACGGAGAGATACAGGGACTCATCCTATTGAAAGAAGAAGGGGAGGGATATGCCGTCTCCTGGCTCATGTGTCTGCCCCAGGCGCACCTGCAGCTGTCCGCGCTGATCCGTGATGCCGTGATCGCGATCCGGGAAACCGATCAGCGAGATCTATGGGATATACCCATCGTGTTCGGGACACTGAACGAGGCATCCCTGGAGCTAGGAGAGCATCTCTTCTACGAAGCGGAATATGAAAGTTATAATCTGGCCTATCTAGAGGTCTAGAATATCCCACACCGATTATTACATGAAAACTATGATTTAATGAGTGTTGCGATAATTTATCGGAGAAACTCCATTTCTGCTTTTGAAGAGCCTTGAAAAGTATGCTTCGTTTTCCAGTCCAACCATCTGT
>JAEEZH010000213.1 GCA_016288495.1 Lachnospiraceae bacterium | reverse complement strand
TAAGCACCAGTACCGGATAGGTGATGCAGATGCTCACCGCTGCTTTCGACATAAGCTGCAGCGTATAACTGACCGGAATATATTTTACAAGGCTTAAGTGGGATCCCTCTCTGGTAAATGAGGTGGAAGCTATGGAATTCAGAGCCGTGGTGATAAAGGCTATGGCTATCACCACGATCATGATGATTACATGGGCTCTCTCATTTCCCTGTCTGTAAAAGTCCACGAACTGTAACAGATTGCTCCCCTCCTTTGAGAGCGAAAACAGGAGCACCACACACAAAGGTATCACCAGATTCACATATACGCAGTTATTTGCAAAGGCCTTGGTCCTTAATAAAGTCTTTATCTCCCGCTTAAAGGAGCTCATGAAACGGGATGAGACTTTATAGTCACTGTCCTTTGCTCCCTTTTGCTTATCGCTTCCGAGAGCCGCTATATTCTGAAGGCCCCTCACATAAAAATATTTCCCGAAATAATACAGCACCGCCATGGCCACAAGATTCGCGGCCACAAAGGCCAGCAGATAGGCAGCGCTCCCCTCGCTCACAGCCTTTGAAAGCCAGACGGAAGGGAAAAAGATGGTACTCAGCGTATGGAGAAATATATCTCTGCCCTCCGACAGGGCGTAAAGATAATTCTCCATATTGATCTCACCTATGTCCTTGAGGGAAAACAGGAACAGACCAATGAACAGAGCGGTCAGGACGTTTGTGGATGATGTGAAGACAGCCTGGCTTTTCACGCTTTTAAGCATTACCGTCATGAGTATGGAAAAAAGCGCGCTGTAGATCATGGGGATCAGGGGCAGGAACAGGGTGCCAAGGATGGCGCCCAACACGGAGACAGGATTCAGGCATGCCATACCCTGGCCGTATTTTATGCAGGCCATGTAATATCCGCCAAACACAGCGCCTATCACATAAAACTCCATGGTGGTCTCTGCCAGATAGGAAAAAATAAATTTCCCCATCATAAGATCCTCCCCCCTCATGGGCAGGGTGATGAGATGTTCCCGGTCGGAGGAGAAAAACAGAAGCGCAAAAATGACCCAGGTGCCGAAGACCATGGAAAAAACCGAAAGGATGAGAACTTCAAAGAGTACTCCCCCTCCGGGATTTCCGGCTTCCATCATAGCCTGAGTCAGTACATAGCTGAAGAACCACACCACCACTACGGCCGGTATCAGAAGCCCCAGTGTCACCAGGACCAGCAGGAACTTGTATATCGGCTTTTGAGGCAGATAGGTCTGTGTATTTTTTCTGAAGATCAGGATCAGGGATCCGATCTGTGATAATCTGCTTTTCATGTCATTTCGATAAAGATCTCTTCCAGATCCTTTCCGGGATTCTTGTCCTGAAGCGCCTCCACCGTGCCCTGGTAGATGTCATGGCCTTGGCTGATGATGATGATCCTGTCACAAAGCTTCTCTGCCACCTCCAGCACATGGGTGGAAAAAAGAACGGCGTTGCCCTTTGCGGCATGCTCCTTCATCATTTCCTTGAGTTCGTGTGCGGAAGCCGGATCCAGACCGGTCATGGGCTCGTCCAGTATCCATGCAGGCGGTTCGTGCAGCAGGGCCGCAATGACCATCAGCTTCTGTCTCATACCGTGGGAATACTCTCTCATGGGACCGCCCAGAGCATCGCTTATTTTGAATCTTTCGGAGAGCTCGCCTATCCTTTTCTTTCTGTCGGCTTCCGATACGTCATACAGATCGGCGATATAGTTAAGAAATTCTATCCCCTTAAGCTGCAGCAGCATATCCGGATTATCCGCCACATAGGCAAAGCTTTTTTTGGCGCCTATGGGATCCTTTATTATATCGTGGGAATTGATCACGGCTGTCCCCTTTGTGGGATTAAGTATGCCGGTCAGTATCTTTATCACCGTAGTCTTGCCTGCTCCGTTGGGGCCGGCGAAGCCCACGATCTCCCCTCCCTTTATCTCAAAGGACAGATCATCCACGGCTGTTTTCGTGCCGCCGTATATCATTGTGAGATTCTTTGCTTTGATCATGTCTTACTTTTTCAGGATGTCATAAGGGACGGGATCCTGCCTTAAGACAGGACCTCCGTCCCCGGGTTTACTGATTCAAGATCCTTCGTCACTTCGTTCCTCAGGATGACATTCGGGTTCCATTTTTATTGTTCCGAATTGTCTTTAGTTGTTGATGAGCTTATCTTCCTCATTGTTCCATGAGTACAGCTTCCTGATCTCCTCGCCCACCTTCTCTGAAGGATGCTCGGATGCCAGCTTTCTCATGGCGTTGAAGTGTACCTGACGGCCTGCGGGGCTCATATCCAGCAGGAACTGCTTTGCAAATGAACCGTCCTGGATATCGGAGAGGATCTGCTTCATAGCCTTCTTGGTATCCTCGGTGATGATCTTGGGACCGGTGATATAATCGCCATACTCAGCGGTATTGGAAATGGAATATCTCATGCCTGCAAAGCCGGACTGATAAATGAGATCTACGATGAGCTTCATCTCATGGATACACTCAAAATATGCATTCCTCTCATCATAGCCTGCCTCAACCAGTGTCTCAAAGCCTGCCTGCATCAGTGCGCATACGCCGCCGCAAAGCACAGCCTGCTCACCGAAGAGATCGGTCTCGGTCTCGGTCCTGAAGGTGGTCTCAAGTACGCCTGCCCTTGCGCCGCCGATAGCCAGAGCATATGCCAGAGCCTTATCCAGAGCCTTGCCTGTAGCGTCCTGCTCAACAGCTACCAGACAGGGAACACCCTTGCCGGCCTGATACTCGGAACGTACGGTATGTCCGGGTCCCTTGGGAGCGATCATGGTAACGTCCACATCTGCAGGAGGCTTGATGCATCCGAAATGGATGTTGAAGCCGTGTGCGAACATCAGCATGTTGCCTGCCTCAAGGTTGGGCTCGATATCCTTCTTGTACAGATCAGCCTGCTTCTCATCGTTTATCAGGATCATGATGATGTCAGCCTTCTTAGCAGCCTCAGCTGCGGTATAAACCTCAAATCCCTGCTTTACAGCCTTGTCCCATGACTTGGAACCCTCATACAGACCGATGATCACATGACATCCGGAATCCTTCAGATTCAATGCATGTGCATGACCCTGGCTGCCATAACCGATGATAGCGATGGTCTTGCCCTCCAGAAGAGAAAGATTACAATCTTCCTGATAAAAAATCTTTGCCATTTCTTTTTTCCTCCATAGAATCATAAAAAATTTGTTTAGAAACATTATAACTGATAGGCGTTGAACACCTATATAGCTAACAAAATTTAATTGAGATACACAGCTTAAAGAATCGTCACGTTCTCAATCCCTCTGCACAGACCGGCGATACCGGTGCGTGCAAGCTCCAGAATCTCATACCCGTTCAGCAGATCCAGAAAAGCGTCCACCTTGGACTGATTACCGGTGATCTCAATGATCAGACATTCTGGAGCCACATCCACGATCTTGGCACGGAAAATGTCCACCAGCGCTGCGATACTCTGGCGCTGCTCAGCGCTCGCCTTTACCTTGATCAGAGCCAACTCGCGATAAACGCTTTCATCAGGCTTTAACTCCTTGATGTCACGGATATCCACCAGCTTCGCCAACTGCTTCTCTATCTGCTCCAGGATCTCGTCATCCCCACTTGTCACAATGGTGATACGGGTATATCTGGGATCCGCGGTCACGCCGGCTGTAATACTCTCGATATTATAGCCTCTGCGGGAAAACAAACCGGAAATACGGCTCAAAACGCCGGATGTATTATCTACCAACAACTGAAATACTTTTCTTCGCATGCTACCTAATCCTTCCATTCTTAACGACAGTGCAAAATGTCGCTAATCTTCACTATAGCACAGTAAAGTGCCAGTGTCAACCGCGAAACCTGATATAACAGTTATGATCAACCGATTATATGAGATACCTGATCCTGACAGGATCATCGCACCTGTTTCCATTTATCCATGATCTCTACACAGGCATCCACATCCATCTCCGAGATAGCTTCCAGCAATTCCTTACAAAGCTTTTCTTCTTCGCCTTTGTAACCGAACTCTTTTAACTTGTCAGAGACCTCCTCCATGCCGTCCATATCCAGTTCATCCACGGCAGCTGCCAGTTTTTCAAACAGTTCCTTCAGCGTTGCATCATCAAGCGCCGGCTTTGACTCGGCATTTTCATCTTCTTCGCCGAAGAAGGGGCGCAGATCCTGCTGATACGTCAGGTATTTTTTCAATACATGAGCCGTCTTCTCTCGAATGATGCGCATATCATTGGCATTTCCGGCTGTCTCCAGTTCGGCAGCCATATCGGACAATTCTTTCGCCCCTATCTGTCTGGCCTCGCTCTTCAATGCGTGAACTGCAATCGTGTAGGCATGAATATCCTGATCGTCATAAAATTTCTT
>JAEEZH010000212.1 GCA_016288495.1 Lachnospiraceae bacterium | reverse complement strand
TGCAGGCTGGATATTGATGCTCTGCATGGGGACCTGAGGCTGGGGAGCCATCATCTGTCCCGGATAAGGCATCCCGCCCTGGGGCATACCGTAAGGCATACCATAGCCTCCGGGGGGTGGATATCCGCCCTGCGCCATTCCCGGATCGTAACCGGGCATCGGCCCTCCCATTCCGGGCATCGGTCCTCCCATTCCTGGAGCGGGCCCCATACCGGGACTCATCTCCGGTACAGGTATGGGCTCCGGCGTAGGCGTGGGAGCTGCGGCCGGGGCCGGAGCAGGTGCCGGAGCGCTTTCCTCAGCACCGCCGCCGTCCTGTGAATGTATGAAGTGATCATACAGGGACTTCGCAAAATCTATGGGGTACAGCTGGAGGATGGTGGAATCCACCAGATCCTCATCTATCTGCATCCTGAAGGCTATCTTTACAAAAGTGCCTGTCAGGAAGGTGCGATATCATTGGCATTGCTTATCTCCGACAGATCCCTGAGACTGGCGTTGGGCGGTGAAATATCTATCATCTTGCCCAGCATGGATGACAGGGATGTGGCTGACGAACCCATCATCTGGTTCATAGCCTCGGATATGGCCGAAAGATGAAGCTCTCCCAGCTCACCTTCCACGTCGGTACCGTCGCCGCCCATCATCAGGTCTGTTATGACCTTTACGTCCTGTTCCTTGAGGATCAGGATGTTACTGCCGTCCAGTCCTACCTTGTACTGGATCTGGATAAAAACACAGGGCTTCTCGTATTCGGCTATGACATTGTCCCAGGTGGCCAGCGAAACCACCGGTGTCGTAATATTTACTTTTCTGTTGACCAGCGAGTACAGGGTGGTAGCCGATGTACCCATGCTGATATTTGCAACCTCGCCTATCGCGTCCTTTTCGACATCCGTCAGTGCATCCTGGGAAGCACCGCCCATGTCGGATACCGAAGAGCCGCCGTCGGAAGAAGCCGATGAACCCATATCCATGTCCGTAGACATACCGGAAAGGAGTGCCTCTATCTCCTCCTGAGATAAATTTCCATCCATCCGCTTATTCCTCCTCTCTTATTATTGACGTGATCCTGACCGCATAGGATTCCTTCGATGAACCGGGGAGCGCCGTAAATTTGTGGATATTGCCCACATATATCTGAAGCTCATCCTCCACATGCGTGTCAAGCCTGATTATATCACCAATCTGCAGATTTACAAAATCGCTGACGGAAATACTGCTCTGTCCGAGAACAGCCTTGATGGGAATACCGACTCTGCGGATAACGCCCTCGATCTGTTCGCCGAACTCCTCCTCCGTCTTTTCCTGCATGTTCGAATACCAGTATCTGGTATTCAGCCTGTCCATAATGGTTTCCAGCGTAAAATACGGAAGACATATGTTCATCAGGCCTTCCACGTCACCCATTTTGATATTGAGAGTGACTATGGATATCATATCCGTAGGTGCTATTATCTGGGCAAACTGGGGATTGGTCTCCAGCCGCTCCAGCACCGGACTGATCTCAAGCACGTTTTTCCACGGTTCCCTGAAGAGCCGCACGCAGACCACCAGGATCTTTTCGATTATCGCAAGCTCTATCTCGGAGAATTCCCTGTTCTTGTCCAGGGGCAGCCCCTGGCCTCCCAGCATCCTGTCCACTATGGCATATCCCAGATTGGACGCCAGCTCCAGCATAATGGAACCGTTAAGGGGAGCAAAATTGATGATGCCCAGCAAAACAGGGTTCGCCAGGGAGTTCGTAAACTCGGAAAAAGTAAGTGCCTCGGAGTTCACCACCGAAACCTGCACGTTTTTACGAAGATACACCGGAAGGTTGGTGGATAAAAGTCTGCCGTAATGCTCGAATATGATCTCGAGGGTACGCAGATGCTCCTTGGAAAACTTTGCAGGGCGCTTAAAATCATAATCCCTGACCTGTTTTCCGGTGTCCTCCTTCATTTCATTTACATCAAGCTCACCGTCCGAAAGTGCCTTTAACAGGTCATCTATTTCATTTTGTGACAGGACTTCGCCCATTAATAAATCACCTCAAACCCTACGGTTATTTATGAGAACATGATGTCTCTGAACACTACCTTGTAGATGAAGTCGGATCCATACATGGACTTTATCTTCTCAAGCACCACATCCTGAATTTCATTTGTGGTCATGGCCAGGCACTCGTCGTAGGTCAGTGAACCGATGGCGTTGTTGATCTCATTTTTGATCATGGACTCCTTGCTGGCTATATCGGAGCCGTAGGTCTTGTAATCGGCATGTTTGGAATCCATACACAGGGAAACGGAAACTATGGCGTAATGATCCTTTCCGTCCTCACCCTTGCGCAGGAAGATGGTCATCTGATCCTCGATATCATAGGTGACCGTATCCTCCACGCTGACACCCGAGGCTCCCGCAGACACCAGAGCCGAATCGTGCAGATCCAGGTTCATGGCTGCAGCCACGTCGCCCACAAGGGTCATGGTCTTTTTATTAGCCGGGATGACCGTGAACATCATAAATGCGGTCATGACTATATTTACCACAAGTAAAGCTATGATTATGACTGACAGAAGGTTCTTTCTCATTTTCCTCTCCTATTATCCTCAGCGACGGAGGATCCTTATTCAGCGCTCAGCGCATGGAATATCTTTATCTCGACACGCCTGTTCTTTGCCCTGCCCTCGGGGGTGGAATTATCCGCTATGGGCAGATACTCACCTCTGCCGGAATGCTTTATGTTGGCGGGCTCAAGGTTCGTATTGTCCAGAATATAATTAAAAACGGAAAGAGCACGGTAACTGCTCAGAACGTCGTTATTCTCAAATTTGCCGCCGCTTATGGGGACATTGTCCGTATGTCCTTCCACCTCTATGGTGTGCTTGGCGTATCTCTCAAGTATGCGGGCCACCTTCTGAAGCAGGGGATAGGCATCCTCCCTGATCTCGGCGTGTCCCGAGTCAAAAAGCAGAGCCCCGTTCATAGTGAGCAGTACGTACTGGGATGTGAAATTCACGTCCACTTCCTTGTCTATATTCTGCTCCTCCACAGCCTCCTGGATCTGCTCTGCCAGCATCTCCGCTTCCTTCAGCTGTTCCTGTTCGTACTGTTCCTTTAATTCACTCTCCGTATCGCTCTCACTGGTGTTCTCTCCCATGCTGTCCAGTCCCTGTTCGGAAGCCGTGGCTCCCATGCTGTTGATGTATTCGGAGAGCTCGTTCAGCTGGCTGACACCGTTGGATACCAGCATGCCGTCGCCTATGGCGGAAGCGCCTCCCGAGAGGACGCTGAAAGTCTGCGAGAACGAAGCTGCGATCAGTTCAAATTTTTGTGCGTCTACGGATGACATGGAAAACAGAAGCACGAAAAAGCAAAGGAGCAGATTCATCAGATCGCCGAAGGTCGCCATCCATGCCGGTGAACCCGGTGCCGGCGCTTCTTCTTTCCTTTTAGCCATCAGCCCTCACCGCCTTCTGCGCCTTCACCGATGCCTTCTCTCTCAGCCGGTGAAAGGAATGATTTAAGCTTTTCCTCGATAACTCTGGGGTTCTCTCCTGCCTGTATGGACAAAAGACCCTCTATCATTATCTCCTTGACCTGCATTTCGCTGTCGTTGTTAACCTTGAGTTTTGAGGCAACAGGCGTACAGATCCAGTTCGCCATCATGGAACCGTACAGGGTGGTGATCAGAGCCACCGCCATGGAAGGTCCGATGGAGGAAGGATCATCCAGAGCCTGAAGCATGTTTATAAGTCCTACCAGGGTACCGATCATACCCCAGGCGGGACCCATACTGGCGATATCCTGCCAAAGTCCTATATTTCCTTTATGTCTGGCCTCTATGGATACCATCTCGGTCTCCAGTATGCCTCTGACCAGATCGGGATCGGTACCGTCCACTATCAGCAGCACTCCCTTTTTCAGGAAAGCGTCATCCAGATCGGCCGCAGCCTCCTCAAGGGCAAGAAGGCCCTCCTTTCTCGCCACGTTGGAAAGCTCGATTATCTTTGCTATAATGGCCGGGGAATCAATGGCCGGAGCCTTGAAGACCAGTGCTATGGTCTTAATACCGCCCAGAAAGCTGGGAAGCGTATTGGATGCCAGAATAGCCATCATGGCACCGCCGATTGTAATAAGGGCGGACTGGAAATCCACAAAGTTATTCAGTGCGGAAAAACCGGCATCTCCGGAAACAATAGCGAAGATAACCAGCGCGATACACATGACCAGTCCGATTATGGAAGCTAAATCCAAAATACGTCACCTTCTTAAAATTTTAATCATTCGTATTAGATTTTACTAAATTTTTAATCTCTTGTCTACTTTCTTTTATAATTATTTTTCTTCCGGAACGAAACATGACAACAGTGTCAGGAGTCTCTTCCACATATTCTATGGCGTCATCGTTCACCAGGATCTTTGTACCGTTTAATTTTGTAACCTCTATAAGCATAATATCTCCACTCTCCCAAAACAAGAAAGAGCCCCGCCACGGGGCAGAGCTCTTTATCACATCATGATACTGTCATCATCTCTTAAGGTTTACCAGCTCCTCGATCATGGTATCGGATACCGTGATGATCCTGGAATTTGCCTGGAAACCTCTCTGGGTGGTTATCATCTCCGTAAACTCGGTGGAAAGGTCTACGTTGGACATTTCCAGTACGCCTGAGGTCATGGAACCGCCGTCGGAGGTAACATCCACGCCTACGCCGTCGAACTGTCCCGAGTTCTGGGTGGAGGAATACAGGTTATCGCCCACCTTTTCAAGACCTGCGGGGTTAGCGAAGGTAGCCACTGCGATCTGGCCGAGGCACTTGTTTACGCCGTTGGTATACGAAGCATAGATACGTCCGTCCGCAGTTACGGAAAGGGAATCCATCTCACCTGCCGAACGGCCCGCACCGATGGCCGTGTTCTTATAATTTCCCGTACGGCCTGCCACTGTGGATACGCCGTTATTATCGATATTCTTTGTGGTTCCAACGTCCACCTTGATCTCCTGGCCGATCATACCGCCGAGGATTCCGTCCATATCGATATCGCTGCCGGCGAAATTGGTGACATTGATGGTAAAATCCCTCTTGTCGGGATTTGCCCAGGAGCCTGTGGTCTTATCGTAGGTCATTTCCACACTGCTTCCCGAATCGAAAAGGTTAAGGGTCTCCAGATAGGCTTCCTTCTTTGCAGCCGTATCATACTGCTTTGTGTAGGTGGAATCCTTGGCAAACTCTTCCGCATCCTTGAGATCCAGAAGAGACTTGCCCTGATCGTTCAGAAGGTCTACCGCCTTGGCCTTGTATTTGGGATTACCGTCTCCGTCCACGCCATCCGAGGTGATGGCCAGCTTTATGGTGTAGCTGTAGCCCTTCGAATCGTAAAACTGGATGGTACTGATGGAACCGCCCTTTTCGGGAGGAAGGGCCGGGTCGTTCTTGTCGATTATACCTGACAGATATGCTTCCTTGGTAGCCTCCGGATCCTGGGTCATGTTCTCGGGGCTCATGATCTTCAGATCGGAAACCGTGTTTTTGATGATGTCTCCCGCTTCGTCTGCCTGCCAGCCCTGTACCTTAAATCCGTTTGTGGTCATGCAGAGGGTTCCGTTTCCGTCCACGGTGAATGTACCGGCTCTGGTAAAGAAATTCGAGCTTCCGTCATTCACTATGAAAAATGCATCCGAATTAAGCTGGATATCAAAGGCATTACCCGTAGACTGGGATGCACCCCTGGCCTTTATGTTTGTGGAGATCGCGCCGCCGGTAACACCGAGACCGATCTGCTTTGCGTTGATACCCGCACGGCCGGTCTGCTCATTTGCTCCGGATGCGTTTGAGGTGGTCTGGTAAACCAGATCCTGGAAGGTAGCCGACTGTGACTTGTATGCCACAGTGTTTACGTTTGCTATATTGTTACCGATAACGTCCATCTTTGTCTGATGTGTCTTAAGTCCGGATACGCCGGCCCAAAGTGATCTCATCATAGGTCATTTCCTCCTTAAAATCGGGTCCCCCCCTTATGCGATTACCGCACCGTCTATATTGGTATACACACTCTCGTTGGAAAGAGTGGAATCCATCGCGGTAACTACCGTATTGTTTCTGATGTTTACTATAAATGCCAGATCATCTACCAGCACCAGAGATTCGTTTATCCCCTTTGCCTCGGCTTTCAGCTTACCCTCGGTAAGCCGGTCAAGCTGCGACTGAGTCAGCGAAATGCTCCTGTCGCTCAGTCTGTTCACCGCATGTTTTGAAAACTTCGGCACCTCCGGCGTCCCTGCCATCTCCTGCTTTATCGATAAGATATCGGAAAAGCTTGCCGCATCCTGCTTATTTATATTTGTCTGATTCTGACTGGATAAATACCGGTCGGCCAGCTGGTCTATGGAAGGCATCAGGCTTTGTTCAAGCTTCATAATGTCACCTCTTTTACTTCAACTGACTTTTCAATCTGTTATCACTGTGTCGCTCTCGCTGTTTTCCGGCGTCTCGTCCTCATCCTTATCATCAGATCCCGGGACCACCGTCTCAACAGGAGGCTTTGTCTCCTCTGTCTCGGGCTTTGTGGCCTCTTCCAACGGGCTCTTTTCCTCTGTGGACGTATCACCGGTTTCGGGCTTCTTCTCCTCCTCCTTTGAGCTGCTCTCCTGGGCGGTTGTGTTTTTCTTTGCCGCCTCATCCAGTGCCTTCTGCACATCGGAGATGTATTCGTCGCTCATAACGGATACCAGATTATTGTAATTGTAAGGCGTCCCGTTTATATAGAGGAGATTGTCCTTACCGCTCTTTTCCACATAGTCCACTTTGCCGGTAACCTCGTAGGTGGAACCGTCGCTCTTTTCCACTTCCACGGTGACATATTTGCCTACCAGGGAAAGAGCTGAGGTGGAATCCATGGTGCCTGACATATTCTGGAGCATCTCCACCTGTGAAAACTGTGCGTACTGAGCTATATATTCGGTATTTGAAGTAGGCTCCATGGGATCCTGATATTTCATCTGGGCCACCAGAAGCTGGAGAAAAGCTTCCTTGTCCATGGATGAACCCGACTTTTTTGATACTTCCGTGGTCGTGGCGTTTTCCACCAGCTGACCGTCTGTTACATTCGCTATTGCCATATCGCACCTCCTCAGGCTGTTACATCCATCGAGTTACCGTTCCTGATCATCATATCCTTGTTGATCTCCTCCTCCTCGGTAAGCTCCTCCTCACCGCTCTCATCCGGTGAAAGGAGATTCAGCCTCATCCTGCGGCCGGAAGCTCTCACTGCGTTTGAAGCTTCCTCCTTTGAACGCTCGTCCTGTCTGTTCTGCTCCAGGCTCTCGTCAAAGGCCTGATTGGATACCGTGACTTCCACTGCCTCTATCTTGATCCCCTGGCTTTCCAGGTTCTCACGAAGGATCACCATCTGGTTCTCGATGACCGACTTTACCGCTTCGTTCTGTGCGGTAAAGGTGGCTGTCAGCGCGCCGTTCTTCAACTCGATATTAAGTGCCACATGTCCCAGGGATGCGGGGTTCAGCATCATATCAAGGCTTGTGGTCTGAGCCGATACGTTAACCCTTATCTGTTCCACCAGCTGTCTGGCGATCTCCCTGGCTTCCTGGGCAGTGTAAGAGGTGCCTTCAAAGGTCACTTCTTCACTTACTACCGCAGTGCTTTCATTCTGTACCGTTACGGTCTGTACTGCGCTTTGGGCCTGGCTTTCATTGTTTGAAGGCCTGTCCTTGATACCGGAAGCGGAGCTTTTCTCTGCTCTGGCTGTATTACCGGTTTCCTTTACAGTCTGTTCGGTCCCGCCCTTTACGTCCTCCGAAAGGCTTTCCTTCTTTTCGTTTCCGAAGCCTTTCATCTCATCCGTATCCTCTTCCTCTGATACGGGGGCCAGTTCCTGTGAATCCTCAGACTGTACGTCCTCAAAAACGGAAGTCATATCTTTTGACATACTAAAATCCCTGACTGCTTCCTTAAGCTGCTCATCCGTCATTCCCAGCTGAGCCTTAAGATCATCTGTCAAGGTCTGTAAATCCGAAAGAATCTCCGAGAGTCCCGAATACAGCGTCTCGTCGGTGAGAACGCCCATAGCTCCGTCCTGTCCCGTCAGAGCGGAATAAACCGCCGTCAGATCGGAAGGATTCAAAAGATCAGCCATGGTAAGTCCCAGGGCACTCAGTACTTCCTCTATCTCTTCATCTGATACACCGAGCTTTTCCTTAAGCTCGTCCGTGACTTTTTCAGCACACTCCTGAATCTTGTCACCTGTATCCTTACGGTCCGGATCTTTCTGGCCTTCGGCTTTGATCTCATCCTTATCGGATGTCTTTTTGCCTTCGGTCCTGCCGTTCTCATTCACAGAATCGGCTGATCTTCCTTCGGATTCAGTCCTTGTGTCAGGCTTCTGTACGCTCACGCCGTAGGATCTGGAAGATGCCTCGGGAGCTTTCAGCTCAGGAAGGTCCGGCGTGGATTTCGCCGCCGTCTCCATGATGCTGGAAAATGAATCTCCTGAAGGTATCTGGGGATCTCCCGGCATACCTGACATGGTATCAGTGAGGAACGAAGAGAGCTCTTTAACTGAAGTTGCTTTCATTCTTTACCTCCTTTTCAGTGCTATTTAGTTTTAAGGTACGACCACATCCGATTATAATATCGGCAGATCGTACCTTTTACTTAACCCATTATTTATTCTTATGCGTTCAAAAGGATGAACGGCTCCGTCAGTAGCGCTCTTCGGGCTCCATTATCTTTGTGAGCTGGGCTGCTACCTCGGGATCCATGACTCCCAGTATGTTTCCGCGGTCATCGGCGGACATGCGGTCCAGGATCTTCGCTGCCAGCTGCAGATCGTCGGTCATGGCTTCAAATATCCCGGCGGCCTGCTTGGGCTTCATGGCGGCGTAAGCTTTTGCATAGTTTTCCACTTCCTCGTCGTAGACCACCTCGCCCACCACCTCTCTGTATATGGACTGGGCGTTCTCCGGCTCTATCTGCTCATAATATTTTTTGTATTCGTTTATCTCGGGAGCCTTGTCGGAAAAGACCACCTCTTCATAAAACTCATTCTTTATCTTTTCGAATTCGATCTGCTTGTTCTCAAAGGTCCGAAGACGCTTTATCTCATCCTCGTAAGCCTCTATCTTCGCATCCACGTCCGCATTGGCCTGCTGTGCATCCGCAAGCTGTATCTCCAGTTCCTTAATGCGCGCGACGGCGTCCTCCATATCGCTGTAGCCGTAATAAAGGTCCTCACCCGTATCGGAAACGGAACCGGGTACGGGGGGCAGGATCTTGTTGAGGACGGGGACATCCTTGAGATAGGGTCTGAGTACTCCCGAACCGAAGCCGCCCACATCCAGTCTGATGAACAGAGCGGCAAAGGCAAGCCATATGATGACGATGAGTATGCAGATAAGGATCAGGGACAGGACTCCTCCCTGTTCCTCTTCCTCCTCCAACGCCCTGGCTTCGCGCATTTCCTTGGCCAGGCGCTTGTTCTCTTCCTTCAGTCTTTTCTGTTCTTCCTTTATTCGCTTTTTCTCTTCAGCGCTTGTTTTTTTATCCTGTTCCTGGTTATCAGCCATATCCGACCGGACATCTTAAACGTCCGCCTCCTTATTTACTTTCTCTGGTCGCCCTTGCGTCCATAGGTAAAGCTGGTAAGCTCGTCTATGGACTTCATCTCGGCAGCCTTTTCCTCTTCAAGGTATTCTTCCAGTGCTTTTTCCCGAAGTTTTTCATGCATTTTTCTCTCCTGCATGACCTGGGATAAAGCCTCCCTTTTAGCCTCCAGGGTATTTCTGGCCTTGATGATCTCTATGTCCTGCCGCTTTATCCTGTCCTTCATGACCTCGATGGCGGTCTTGTTTTCACGCAGTTCCCTTACTGACAGCACATCGGATCTGAGTCTTTTGGCTTCCTGTTCGTATTCACCCTTCTGACGCAGGAGCACCTGTTTTTTTTCCTCTTCCTCCAAAAGCTCCATCTGGGCCTGGGCAAATTCATTCTTGGCCTGTTCCTCAAGCTTGATTTTTATGTCAAGGATGCTCTGCATCCTGTACCTGAATTTCGGCATAATAATAAGATTCTTCCTGTTGCTTCGCAACCCCTCGCCATTCGTCATAAGGGGTACCACGTAGTGGTGGATTCCTTATGACACCAAAAGGGCGGCATCACATCACTTCGTAATGTGATATGCGTCGCTACGCTCAGAATGACAATACGATGTACTTTGTTCGCTCAGAATGACAATACGCTGCACTCTGTCAGTTCAGAATGACACCCGTCATTCTTCGATAAATATACGCTCCAGCATGCTGATCTCCTCATCCAGGGTAAACTTGGAATCGGTGGTCTGGCATACGTATTCATTCACGGCGTCTATCTTTTCAATGGCGTAGTCAATATTCGGATTTGATCCGTTTTTGTAGGCGCCAATATTTATCAGATCCTCTGCCTCATTGTAGGTGGCCATCACATTTTTCAGCTTACCCGCGGCGGCCTTGTGTTCCTTGGAAGCGATGGCGCTCATACATCTGGATATGCTCTGCAGCACATCGATGGCCGGGTAATGATTTTTATGGGCCAGCCTTCTGTCCAGAACTATATGGCCGTCCAGGATACCGCGGGCGGTATCCGCAATGGGCTCATTCATATCGTCTCCGTCCACCAGCACGGTATAAAGTCCCGTGATGGAACCCTTCGCCCCGTTGCCTGCACGCTCCAGAAGCTTGGGCATCTCGGAATATACCGAAGGGGGATATCCTCTGGTCACAGGGGGTTCGCCGCTGGCCAGGCCTATCTCTCTTTGCGCCATGGAAAAACGGGTCATGGAGTCCATCATCAGAAGCACATCCTTGCCCTGGTCCCTGAAATATTCGGCAATGGCCGTAGCCGTCTTGGCGGCCTTGTTTCTGATAAGGGCCGGTTTGTCCGAGGTGGCTATGACCACCACTGACCTTCGCATACCCTCTTCTCCCAGGTCCCTTTCGATGAATTCCCTTACCTCTCTGCCTCGCTCGCCGATAAGGGCTATGACATTGATATCTGCCTTGGTATTGCGGGCAAACATGCCAAGGAGGGTACTCTTGCCCACGCCGGAGCCCGCAAATATGCCTATACGCTGTCCTTTGCCCAGGGTCAGCAGTCCGTCCACCGCCTTTACACCCAGGGGAAGTATCTCCGAGATCAACACCCTGTCCATGGGATCCGGAGGAGGGGACTCCACCGAATACTCCAGGCCGCTCTTTATCTCCACGCCGTCCGAAGGCCGTCCCAGCCCATCCAGGGCCCTGCCCAGAAGCTCCGGTCCCACCTTTACTGTAAGGGAATGGCCTGTGTTTTCCACCATACAACCGGCACCTATGCCGTCCGTGGTATCATAGGGCATCAGCAGGGTCTTGCCCGCCTTAAAGCCCACCACCTCTGCCATTATGGGTTCCAGTTTCTTATCGTCGGGGATTATCCTGCAAAGATCCGCCAGCCTGGCATCCGGCCCCAGGGATTCGATGGTGAGTCCGACTATATTTACCACCTTCCCCAGCCGTTTGTAAAATGCCTTCTCGGACGCTCTTAAATATTTGTCAAAATTGATTTCCAAGCCCTGTTGCCTCCAATCGATCATAAAAGACACGGCTACTGCGTGTCTCCGGAAGAAAAGCTCAGAAGCTTAAGTTCCCTCTTCAATCCCTCCAGCTGGGTCTCCAGGGAGCAGTCAAAGATACCACTGCCGGTATCGATAAAGCACTCGTTGCTCTTAAGCGTCATATCCTCGACGATCTCCACCGTCTCGCCGCCCGCGATCCCCGCTGTCAGTTCTTTTTTCTGCATGGACACAAAACCGTAATCATCCTTGGACACGTGGATGATGAAGTTCTTGTTGTTCTCCGTTTTTCGAAGGGCATTCTGGATGAGATAAAAGATTATCTCCTTGTTTCTGGAAAGATTCACGTGAAATACGTGCTCATAGACTTCCGTAAAGACCTCCACGAACTTCGGTTCCAAAGCCGCAACGGTCTCCTCGTATTCTCTCTCAAGACGCTTTTTCTCTTCTTCCAGAGCTGCCATTTTATCGTCGTATTCGGTCCTGGCATCCTGCTGTCCCTGGGAAAAGCCGGAGTCGTATCCTTCCTGATGGCCGCTCTGTCTGGCCTCGTCCCTGATGGACTGGGCCTCGTTCCGGGCAGAAGCGATGATATCCTGGGCCTGGGCGTTGGCATCCGCAAGCATGGCCTCGGTCTGAGCCCTTATCTCCTCCTCGTCCACGGACGGTGCCGCCTTGATCACATTCGATCCGTCCTCTGCATCGGGATCGTCCAGAAGCTTTTCCACCGCCAGGGCGTCAAGCCCCTGGGTGAAGCCCTCCTCAAAGTCCTCATCCGCAGCCGCATGCACGGTGACCACTTTTGACAATTCCTCTAATTTCCGGGCGATCAGGCTGTTTGTATCGATGACTCTGGTATCATCATCCTGAAAACTGTATCCGTAATTACCTTTAATGACATTAGACAACTATCTCGTCTCCTCCACCACGGGATATAACGATCTCCGCGGAATCCTCCAGCTTTCTGATGATGTTTACTATCTTCTGCTGGGCTTCCTCCACATCCTTCATACGGACGGGGCCCATGAAATCCATATCCTCTTTTATCATGGTGGCCAGTCTGGATGAAAGGTTGGAGAATATAGCTCCCTGAACCTCCTCGTTTGCACCCTTCAGGGCAACCGCCAGATCCGAATTGTCCACCTCGCGCAATACTCTCTGGATAGCTCTGTCGTCAAGCAGCAGGATATCCTCGAATACGAACATCTTCTTTCTGATCTCGTCCGCCAGCTCGGGCTCGTCGATCTCCAGAGATTCCATGATATGTTTCTCCGTACCGCGGTCCACGGTATTCAAGATCTCTACTACCGCATCCACGCCGCCGATAATGGTGTAATCCTGATTTACCAAAGATGACAATTTTGCCTCCAATACTTTTTCCACTTCTTTTATGACATCGGGTGAGGTACGATCCATCATAGCCACTCTCTTCGCCACATCGGCCTGTCTGTCGGGAGGCAGGGCGCCGATGATCTGCGCAGCCTGGGCCGAGCTCAGGTAAGACAGTACCAGAGCAATGGTCTGGGGATGCTCATCCTGTATAAAGTTAAAGAGCTGGGATGCATCCGTCTTGCGGACAAACTCAAAGGGCTTAACCTGCAGCGAAGCGGTAAGCCTGGAGATAACGTCGATAGCCCTCTCTTCTCCCAGAGCCTTTTCCAGAAGCTCCTTGGCATAGCCGATACCGCCCTCCGCAATATACTGCTGGGCCAGGCAGACCT
>JAEEZH010000211.1 GCA_016288495.1 Lachnospiraceae bacterium | reverse complement strand
GGCGGCGGAATGGGCGGAATGTACTAAACCTTTCCGGACTTTTAAGGCGGATGCGGACTCTTGTCTGCATCCGCTTTTTTGTGTATAATTATGAAAAAATGAGGTAAGGTCATGAAGAAGGCTTTTTTATTTGCAAAACTTTGTATGATATCCTTATTGTCCCTGTCGCTTATCACCGGCTGTAAGGGCTCTGCCTACTATAACCGCAAGCAGGCAGGCCTGGATACCCCCCATAAGGAAAAGGATAAGGAAAAGGGTGAAGAGGAGTCCTCATCCCCTGAGGAAAAGCCCGCTGAGGACAGTTCCTCAGAGCCTGAGGAAAAGGAAGTAAAGATGAAGGAGCCCGGCAGGCCTTCGGCTGACAGGGATTCCGCTTCAAAGAAAAGACGCCCCCCCAAGGAGGATTCATCCTCCGATGAGACCCTTCGTGAGCTGGAGGAGGCCGTCGCCAAGGAGGCTTCATCTTCCCGGGAGCGGACTGACGACCTGGGTAAATATGACGACAATCTCTGGACAGGATACTATGTATCCGACAAGAATATCAGCATATATATATCAAAGGCCGGTAAAGACGAACTCAAGGCGGACTATATCGGATATTCAAAGGGAAGCTGGCATGAGGGACAGGCTAAGGTAGTGCCTGACGCAGAGGATGACAAGAAGGCATACTTTGATCTGGGCAAGGCCGTTTTTGTCCTGAAGCTCACAAAGAGCGGGCTGACCCTGGATGCTTCCGAGGCAGGCGGTTCTAATATGCAGGGCAGATACCGCAGGAGCGATGAGGTGCCCGTCGGTACCTTCCTCATGGAGAAGAATGCCGATACCCCGCCCGGATATTATGCCGCAGCCACTTTCCTCACTGCAGAAGAGGTGGAGGATTTCGCCATGAAGCTGAGGCTCAACCTTCTCTATTCCAACATTGAATGGATCATGAAGAATGTGACCTATCCCTTTGCCCTCTCAGGAGAGATCATCGAGGATGAGGAGACTCTGTACCAGGCTTTATCCGCCGAAGATTCGGTTTTATACAACTATATGTTCCTGGACAGTATCAGAGACTGCAACTGCAGTCAGATGTTTGTGAGTTCGGACGGGATAGCCATGGGAGACGGTTACGTGTGGTTCAGGGAGACCGTGGACGGGGATCTGAAGATCATAGCCATCAATTCTCCGTGATGCCGGAGTACAGATAGGATATAAAGGTTCTGAAATATTCGCCGTGGGGAGCGTTGCCCACTACGGCAGCATATACTACGGAGCTGTCGTCATAGATGCCCACACTTTTTAGTTTGTCGGAGTCGGTTATTCTGACTGCTGCGGGGAAGTCCTTGCCGTCGGCTCCTTTTGCTGTATATATGAGACCGTTTTGTGACAGTTTGTCAAGCTCCTCATCGGTGAAGTATTCGTGCAGATCCTTCAGGCTGTCCTCAGCCACATATCCGTCCAGGGTAGCTGTGTCGGAGCACAGCACATCCACCTGATTGGCCATGAACATGGCACTAAGGCGCATGGTGGAGTCGTATGCATCCTCGGCAAACATGGGATTATCGTTTTTGGTATATATGGTGGTGTCGAATACGCTTTTGTATTTTTTGCTGTTGATGCCGGCATAGGCTTCAAAGTCTGCGGAAAGCTCCGTAGTCTCCACAAAGGCGTGATCCACATTCATGAAAACACAGTAGAAGGCTTCATCCTTTCTGGAAAGGACGGAGGTGACAAGATAGATCACAAGAGCCACCACCACCACGGCTGCAAGGGCGTGCCATTTGTAGTAGTAGACATAGTAGGAAGCTTTTTCCTTTGTTGTCATGTCCTTTAGCTTCTGTTTTTGGAGCCTGACTTCCTCCTCCAGGGTCTCTGTCTCTTCTTTTTCGCCGATGTCATGGGCGGCGATATCCTCCCTGAGAGCTTTATCTATTGCATTTTGTTCTTCCTGAGAATATAATTTCATAATGAGGTTAAGTATAAGATATTAAATCAAAGAGGTCAAGACATGGAAGATTATTACGAGCAGATCATAAAATGTGACAACGAAAAAACACTGGCTCTGATCAGGCTGGCCATAGGCTGTGTCACCCTGCTTCTTATCGCGGTATCCTATTTTCTCGGTGTGCCCACCCTGTTTCTGGCTGCGCTGGCTGTCCTTATCATAGGGCTTTTCGTGGTGCTGCCCCAGTTCAATATGGAATATGAGTATCTTTATATCTCTAAGGAGCTTTCGGTGGACCGTATCTACAACAAGGAGCGCCGTAAAAAAATGGGCAGTTATGACCTTACCAATATGGAGATCATGGCGCCGGAGGGAAGCGATGCTCTGTGGATAAACAAGGATGCCAAAAGCGTGGTGCATGATTATACTTCCCAGAGTAAAAACGGTCAGGTCTATGTCATCATCATGAAGGATAAGGATTCCACCAGGATCCGTTTTGAGCCGGATTCGGATATATTGAGGGCTATCAAAAGCCAGTTTCCCAGACAGGCGAGGTATTGATGCAGTCGTCAAGGATAGATAAAAAAAATCTGAGGATCCTGATCCCTTCTTATGTGATCGCGGCCGTATTACTGGCCTATTATCTTTATGTCCTCTGTTTGGGGATGCATCCGCAGGTTACAAAGGAATACAGAATGTTTTATATTGACCATGCGCTGAAATACAGGGTCAGGGAAGGTGCGCTCAATGTAAAGCCTTCCGTGAAGCTGTATCTTGACGGAAAGGATGACTCTGACACCACTTTTTACGGGGTGGGCCAGGGCTTTGCCTTTGAATATACGGGCCACGCCATGGAAAATACAGGCTGCTGCTATACAACGGCCGGGCATAATTATCTGTATTTTGACGGTGTGGGAGAAGGCAGGCATACCCTGAGGCTGCATGTTAAGGAAACATCCTGTCCCGGGGCTGAGATATACGTAAACGGTATCGGCGCCGGCAGCTTCGATCTCGCTTCCGGCAGTGAAGTTATGGTTGACATAATACCTGAAATGACGGCTGACCCTAAGGGCGAAGATGAGGTGGATGTGGTGGTGGATATCGTTCCGGCATCGGATGAGCCCATTTCCATCGATCATCTGACCTTTGACTGAACATATGGATAAGATTAAAAATTTTCTGATAAAACATGATCTTCTGACTGCTGCCCTGGGCTGCTTTGCGGTATCCCGTATCATTCTTTTCGGGATGTATGCTCTTTTGTTTAAAAATGTGAGCGTGGCTGGTTTCATAGATGAACTCAACCGTTTTGACGCCAATCATTATCACAGGTTGGCCGAGTTTTCTTACCGGGCGGCGGCAAACGATCTCACGGGGGAGGCTTCCTGGGCCTTCTTTCCCCTGTATCCCTTCACTGTAAAGTTTTTTTCAAAACTTTCGGGTCTTTCCTATGAAGGAGCGGCTTTTTTGCTGGGAGCGGTTTTCCTTACAGCTGCCTGTGTTCTGGGGGGCCGCTATCTGCTTGAGATCGGGGCGGATAAAAAAGCGGCTTATCTTTATATCGCCTTTCTCAATCTGGGACTGTACAGCTTTTATTTTTCCGCTTTTTATACCGAATCCATGTTCCTGTTGCTGCTCACGGCTTGCTTTTATTGCCTTGAGAAAAAGAAATATCTTTTGATGGGACTGTTCGGCGTTCTCATGTCCCTCACCAGGAATATCGGAGTGTTCTTTGTCCTGCTGGTCCCGGTGAGGCTGCTGATGGATCATCTCGGCGATGAAGACAGAAAAAAAGAGGGCCCGGCGGCGTTCTTCAGAAACTGCCTGTCGGATCCCTTTCTTATAACCGGAACCATGCTGATACCCCTGGGACTTTTTTCGTTTATGCATTATCTGTACAAGCTGACCGGGGACGCTTTTGCCTTTGTCCATATCCAGGTGGCCTGGGGAAGGCTGAACGGTTTCTTTTTGAAAAATCTGATAAACGCCCTGAAGCAGATCACAGGTTATGATGCATACTGCGCTATGTGGGCAGTTCTGGGCTTCTATCTGGTTTATATGCTGATCTTTAAATACAGGAGGTACCATGAGGCCCTGTTTGGCCTTATAGCGCTGATACTTCCCATGCAGTCGGTGATGGATTCGGTTCCCAGATATATGCTGGGAAGCTTTGTTTTCGTCATGGCCGGCATGAGGCTGTTGTCCGAAACGGGTCGTCTGACACGTATCTTTATCTGCCTTTTTATCCTGGGCTTTGAACTGGTGCTTATAAACGGCTGGTTCTATGGGGCCGGGGTTTTGATCTGATCAGATATCTCTTATATTCACTATTTTTTCCAGAACATTGTCATATACTGCTATTTGTATGCCCATTTCACCGTTTATGATATCCTTGCCGTCTATGGAAAGGGAACAGTAGTTTCCGGCGTTAAAGCCGGCGCTGGTGATGCTGTATATGGACCTTCCGTTCCTTATGCTCCCGCTCAGTGAGATGGGTTCGTTGGAATGTTTTTCGATGGTCTCGTTCCCCGGGCTTATGACCGCGCAGTAGGATTCGTTTTCATATTCTTCGATATCCGACAGCCCCACCGAAAGCATACCCTCCATAAGCTCCGGTGTGATCAGTCTGGAGGCGTCGTTCCTGACTACGATAAAGGTGGTGTAGTCAGGGTCGTTTATCTTTTCGAAAAATTCGGGATATTCATCTATCCTGGACAGCTCACAGGATTTTTTCACATGATGATAATAGGTTCTTGAGCTTTCCCACTGTTCATCTTTTGTGCCCTTTATCCCGTAATCCCTGCTCAGTTCGTCGGCCAGAAAGCGGGAGAGCTTTGCGCTGCCCCAGAGGTTGGCGTGCTCTATTATGCTTTCATCACGCAGCTTGGCTCCTACTTTTTCGTAGAGCTCCTTATCGGAAAAATTGTAGAGCCTGATGCCGTGTTCATCGGCGTATTTCTGCATTGTATTGTGATAACTTTCATTGAAATTGCTCTCGGCCATATAAGTGAGGATGAGCTGTGAGTCATGCTCCTTACATAATGCATATATCCTGTTCAGGCATTCCAGCATCAGAGGATCGCAGGGAACACAGGTGTCTGTTCCCTGTCTTTCCATGGGTATGAATTCCCTGGGACCCTTGTCTCCCAGGGGCGCGTAGCCTTTGAGGGGTGAGAAATTATAGTCCGAAGGCGTGAAATCCTGTTCCTCCAGCTCGCTCCATCTGGAGTGGAAGCGGATGTTGGTGAGATAGTAGCTTAATTCCGTCTGGGACTTGTCCATGGCGCACAGCTCTTTAACGGCTTCCTTTTTTACCGGGGAGAAGCGCATGGCGTCCAGGCATTTCCGTGTTATGGGTTCCGAGGTGTTGATGGGGCTTTCCGGGTGGGTTATGAACAGGAATTTCATGTCCGCCACCACAGCCCCCGGCGACTGGTAATTAAAGGCCTCCTTGAGCCAGTAATAGCTCAGGAAAAGGCTCTGCTGTTCACTGGCCAGATTGTAGCTCCGGATGCCGTTGTAGTCGTATATCTCCTGGGGATTGAAGGCGCTGGCTGCCACACTTGAACCCAGGAAGATCACGTCTACCGAGTCCTTATCCATGTTGTAAAATCCGTTGAAGGTCGCCGTGGTGGGCCACTGGCTGTTGGAATAGGTGTATTTCGGTGTCAGGATCAGGTTTATTAAATACAGGGATGAGACCAGCAGCAGCAAAAATATGATGCTCCATATGATCTTGATGCTTTTCTTCTTCATATCTAAAAGCCTCCGTATATGAAAGCCGAACTGTCAAAACCGTATCCGTAGGTGCCGAATATCCATATGGACCAGATCAGCAGCAGATAGATGCACCATCTGATGGCCCGGTGCCTTGAAAGGAACCATTTATTGATGTCAAAACCCTGCTCTTTTTTGATATTCGCCACCAGAAGAATGAGAAGGGAAACAAAAAGGACGAAGCATTCCTTTTCATTAAGGCCCAGCCTGAAGAGGGATCTGTCGAAAAAGATCCAGGGGTTGGCGTCCTCTATGATCGAGCGAAGATCGGTGAGGACATTTGTTATGCTTTCGGATTTAAATATCAGGAGGCCAAGGTTCATGGCCCCGAAGGTGTAAAGGGCTTTTACCGTCTTTGTGGCCATGTTCATCTCTTCCCGCTTTCTCTTAAAGCAGCCCGAAAGCTCTTCGAATATCTGAAGGACTGCCTGAAGGAATCCCCAGCATACATAATTCAGGCTTACGCCGTGCCAGAGACCGCTGGCAATGAAGGTGATGCTCAGGTTGAGATATTTGCGGAGCTTTCCCTTTTTGCTGCCTCCCAGGGGGATGTAGATATAGTCCCGCAGCCAGGCTCCCAGTGAGATATGCCAGCGCTGCCACAGTTCCTTGACGGAAAGTGAAAAGAAGGGGCGTCTGAAGTTGTCGCTTAAGGGAATCCCGAAAAGCTGTGCCACCCCCTGTGAGATGGTGACGCAGGACAGGAAATCGGCGTACAGATGGATAGTGTACATGACGCAGGATACGGCAATGTATAACCCGCGGTAAGCCTGGGGGGTGGCGTCTATGGTGTGGGTGACGATCCCCGCCTTGTCGGCTATCATGAACTTTATAAAG
>JAEEZH010000210.1 GCA_016288495.1 Lachnospiraceae bacterium | reverse complement strand
CCTTATCTTCATCTTCCTGGGCTCCACATACTTTGACAGGAACGCTATCACCGGCGTGGCTTTTTCTCCCAGCTCTCTTCTGGGAAAGATCGTCGCCGTCTTTTTTGAAGTAAACACAAATATATTCGACCCTGTGGCGCACACCTTTACCACGCCGCTCCAGGGCTGCATCTGAACGGTATCATCCTGGCTGACCTCCAGGCCTTCCCCGCAAAGCCGGTAATGCAAAGGCTTCCTGTACGCATCTACCATGAGCACATTCTTTTTGGCGCTGACATAAAGGGTCACCGGCAGATAAAACAGCACAATGAGACCAAAGATAAGGTATGCCATCTCCCTGTGTGTGGCAAAATTCGCCAACAAAAGAATAGCTACCAGCGTACCCAGTACCCCTGTCAGGGAGGTATAGGTAGTGTACAGATAAAAATCGTACAGCGCACCGGTGCTCATCTTTACATCAAATTCTATTTCGTCCAAGGTTCTGTCTCCATTCCCGTCTTTACACGCAATAAATCACACTATATTATACTTAAAAACATCTTAGACCGCAAGTATGACGCATGAGATCAGCATATTGCCTTTTCTCTTAGCCATCATAAAAGGTCTTCTTTGGTAAGTGTACCATAGAAGACCTTTTATTTTTGCTTTCACAGACCCGACCTTATCGGTATCATGGTTAGCTTTTGTCTACTTCTTATTGACGGTTACGTTTATGCTGATGTTCTTTCCGTCCACCTTTGCGGTGAGGGTCGTTCTACCGTCCATCTTTGTCCTTATTGTTCCATCGGCATCAACATAGGCAACCAGGGGTGCGCTGCTCTTATATACGGGAACCCGGTCCGTAAGCGCCTTGTATTCCAGCTTTATTGCAGCTTTGGGATCAAGGGTGACGCTGTACTTGTTTTTCCCTTTGCTTACGAGATCTTTTGACGTTACAGTGATATCTTCGACAAAGGTATTTACCGTAAATACTTTGCCCGCCGCAGTCGTCGTTTTAAGTATGGTGCTTCCGGGCTTAAGAGGAACAATCTTACCTTTTTCCACAACGGCTACGGAAGGATCGCTGCTCTCCCAGACATCTTTCTTATTAACACCCTTTATTTTCACAGCTTTCCCGGTTCCCACCAAAACATGCATGGTCCTTACTGCTGCCGCACCGTTTTTCTCCGTGACTTTAAGTTTGCAGCTATAGGTCATTCCGTTTACATAGGCGTTGATGGTCGCAGTTCCTCCGCCTACGGGAGTGACTATTCCGTTTGAAGAGATCGTCGCTATATCCGGGGCGTTACTGCAGTAATGAACCGCCAGGTGTTCACTGTCGTAGTTAAAGTTAAGCTTATACGGATTTTCAGATACATCCAGGGTCTTTTTTGTTTCAGTCATCACAGGCTTTGTGATATATACCTTAATGATCCTGGCTTTGTCTTCCGCTGTCTTTTTAAGTTCAACGGGAGTGCCTGACTCCTTCTTTACCGTTACAGCTCCGTTCTTTTTATTAACGGATAAAAGCTTGGGCTCCGAGCTTTCCCAGCCGGCATCGTTTAAGCTGAACTTCTGCCCCTTTACCACATGTATCTCCGTAGTCTCATCATTGATGACCGGCGACGGATCCATAGGGGATCCCATGGGTGTCGGATCACCGGGTGTTCCGGAAGGCCCCGGCGCAGGTGTGGGGTCATCCGGCGAACCGGGTTTATTTGTCGGATCGGTCGGATTTGTCGGATCGTCAGTTGGATCAGTAGGATTTGTCGGATCATCAGTTGAATCAGTAGGATCGGTTGGCTCTATTGTACTGCTTCCGCCTTCATAGATCAGCGTTACACCTGCAGGAAGCTTGATATTATATGAAAGCCACTCGTCTTTGGTGCCGCTGTAATACACCTTCTTCAAGATATTTGAATCCTCTGTAAAATCGTAGTTTTTCAGCATATTCTTCGGAAGCTTGAGTGTTTCTATACCACTGTCTCCTATAAGACCATTGCTGTAGAAATCACTGTCATTTCCGCCGTGGGACTTATTGTTCCACCAGTTAACTGCGGAAAAATCCCAGTCTGTAAGATCCAATTCTTTAAGTAAAGTACAGCGTTCAAACATCCCTCGTACCGATACACATTTCCCGGTATCAAGGCCGCTTACATTTACACTTGTAAGCATCGGGCAATCCTGGAAGATAAATTCCATATTCTTAACATCGGAAGTATTAAATTTACTGATATCGACGGATGTCATGGCACTGCATTCTCTGAACATGTCACTCATATCCGTAACTTTTGATGTGTTAAAACCATTACCGAATTTGATCTCCTTCAGTACCTGACATGAATAGAACATATGACTCATGTTGGTGACATTTGAAGTATCCAGCATACTCACATCCACACTTTCAAGCATATTAAGATCTGAGAACATAGCTCTCATATTCCCGGTTTGGGAAGTATCAAGACCTGTAAGATCAAGCTCTTCCAATTTCAGGTTCGTGAACAGATTTGTAGCATCACTGCCGAGCTTTACACCGTTTTCAAAGCTTATCTTCTTTATGGTATTCATGTCTTCATACCAGAGGCTCCTGTTCGTATCACGGGGCCTCGGATCAAGAACAACCTGATAAGGCTCACCTTCCACAGTCATAGTGGCGGGAACAACAAGATCTTCTGTGGTTATTGTTCCAAGAGAATAGTTAAGGTAGAGGATCTTATCCGTATCATCCCTGGTACACATATAATCGCCGACCCTTACCTTGGTTACAGGTGCGTTTTTTTGCTCATAGTCATATGTCAGGGTAATGCCTTCAGGAACTGTGTTCTGAAGATTATTCCACTCTGTTTCGTTTCCTGCAAAATTGATCTTTTCAAGCTTGATCCCGCTTCCTATGTATTCTTCAAAATCAAACTTAACAAACCATCCGGCGGAGAGGGAAAGTTCCTCGACTCCGCAGTTGCTTAAGAAACTTGACATATAATCTGCCCTTTGATCTTCAGCCATCCCATTCATTTTGCAAAAATCGAAGGTTCGAAGATCCAGTTCTGTAAGAGCATTGCATTCACTGAACATACCGCCGACATTGTATACCATCGAGGTGTCAAAGCCTGAAAGATCAACCGAAGCAAGCTTTCTACATTCCGAAAACATGGAACGCATCGTTTGAACTCTTTCCGTATTAAAACTCGTAAGATCCAGGGAGGTCAGGCTGCTGCAGCCGGAAAACATCTCCCCCATTTCCTTAACATTAGAGGTATTAAAGTTCGAAAGATCTAATTCTGTAATCCCCCGGCAGTACTGGAACAGGCAGGTCATATCCTCAACTCCGGAGGTATCAAAGCTGCTAAGATCAACCTTATTAAGGACGCTGCAGGATGCGAACATACTGTGCATATCTTTGACCTTTGAGGTATTAAAACATTTAAGATCAAGTTCTCTTAAGTACTTACACCCGGAAAACATGCCATACATGTTAGTTACCTTTGAGGTGTCAAATTTATCACCAAAAATCACCTCTGCAAGCCTGCTGTCATTCTCGAACATACTCTTCATGGTGACGACATCTGTGGTATCAAGTCCACTAAGATCAAGAAGCTTGAGGGAATAAACATGCGAAAAGAGGTAAGCCGCGTTCTTTGTACATTTTACGCCTTCAGCTATTTTGATACCCTGGATAACCTTCCTGTTCATATCCTTCTCCCAGAGTCCGTCCCCCATAGCTGCGAGGATCTCTGCTGCGGGTCCGGGATCATTGTCCAGGACTACTTTGTACTCTGTCTCATCCTTTGTTACGGTTGCAGGTATGTAGATAAATTCTCCGGTGACCGTACCCTTTGAAGAATGTATAAGAAGCTCATCCCCCTTGAACTCATGCTCGTAATCCTCGTACCAGTCCTCGGGACACTCCCACATATTTTGGCTTCCCTCATAGGAATAGCTTACCGTAACGTCATCATCAAAAGCCGGATTGGTGCCAATGGAATCATTTTCATCAGGCTTATATCCGAGAGCTTCAAATTCTTCCTTTGTTCCGGCATAACGGATACGGAGAAGATTACAATCAATGGTAGTTTCATATTGCTTTTTAAGATTTGAAACAGCAGTAAACTCATAGTTCTTCATCGCTTTCTTAGGAAGATAAAGAACATAAACCCCGGAATGCATCAGAAAACCTTTAAGCTTATACATAGAATACTCATCAGGATGTTCATCCAGGTTTTTGTTATAGTCGGAGAAATCAAAGCTCAGAAGATTTAGTTCCCTGAGGTTCCTTGTCCCCGCAAACATATCGTCAAATACATGAACTTCGGATGTATTAAAACTGCTGAGGTCAAGGGACTCCAGGGAAGCGCAGTTTTCAAACATTTTACGCATGGTTTCTACACGTTCAGTGTTGAATTTGGAATTAACCCCACCGCTGAATTTTATACTTTTAAGTGATCTGCAGCCGCTGAACATGCAATCCATATAGGTGACCTTTGGCGTATCCCAGTTGCTCAGATCAAGCGATGTAAGATTTTCATCATTAAAAAACAGACTGGCAAAGCTGAAGCAGGAAGATGTATCCAGATTTTTGGCCTCAAATACCCTAAGCTTCGTAAGACCACTGAACATATAATCCGTTGATCCTACTTTTACTCCGTCTGCTATCTTTATCCCGGTAATTATGTCTGCCCCTTCATGCCACAAACCAATTTTATCACACTGGTTGTCCAAAACAGTTGGATATGTCTTTTCCTCACCGTTGTCTGTATATTTTGTTGCATTCGGAACATAGATCAATTCATCATTCTTATGTTCTTCCCTGGGAGTATACTCTCCTATCCTTAGAATATCATTTTCATACAGATCTTTAGTAAATTCATAATCATAATCCAGATACCAGTCATCCGCCTCCGGCCAGTTTAACTGCTCTGCTTCAGACTCCGCAGTCTCTGCAGTCATGGTTTCGGACTCTGCAGTCACTTCAGTCATGACTTCAGACTCTGCGGTTTCTTCTGTCACGGCTTCCGTTTCGTCGTCGTCATTCGGTACTGTTGTCCCCGCATATGCAGGTATATCCGATATGATAATTATCATAAACATCAGAAACGCAAAAAAGCGGTTGATACTTTTTCCCTTCATAAATCTTCCTCCTATAGATGTCGCGCAAAAAAGTGCATAACAATTCACCCAATATCATAACATAAAAAGGACGAACAATATATAGTATATTATTCAGCAATGGTGTATCATATTGTCTGATATGTGTTGTATTCTTGTTTAGAGAGATTAAATAGGATTGATTTATTTTAAGGATAGGAAGGAACAATGGATCAGGTAATTATCAAAGCTGCTGAAATAGTGAGGCAGGCGGGAAAACTGATGGACTCATCCGATTATGAGATAGAGCAGAAGGGCAATATGTCAAATTATGTGACAGATGCGGATAAAGCCGTGGAAGCGTTTCTGACGGAACGGCTCACCGGATTGATAAAGGGCAGTGAGATCCTGGGAGAAGAGAATCATCACAGAATACATACGGTCAGTGATGTCTGGGTAGTGGATCCCATTGACGGCACCTCCAATTTTATCAGAGGCATCGGCTTTTCCGGTATTTCCGTGGGTCTGGTGAGAGACGGCGAACCATACGCAGGGATCATCTTTAACCCCTACAGGGATGAGATGTTTGTTTCCGAAATGGGGCAGGGTGCTTGGTTAAACGGAAAACATATTACCGTATCTGACAGGGATTTTTCCCACTCACATCTATGCTCAGCCATGTGTCTTTATGACAAGCGGTATGCCGCTCCCTGTTTTCGCATAATCGAGGAAATATATATGCAGTCGGACGATCTGAGGCGTATGGGTACAGCTTCCCTGGAACTTGCCCTGGTGGCTGCGGGAAGAGCAGAATTGTATTTTGAGATGAGGCTGTTTCCCTGGGATGCGGCTGCAGGTTTTGCTCTGATCCGGGAAGCCGGTGGGATAGCGGAATGCCTTCATTGCGAGGGTTTCCCCCTGGACCGTCCGTTCCCTGTCATCGCCGCCAACAACCGTGAAAGTTTTGAAAAACTTAAGGAGATCGTATGCAGGCACGTGCCGAAAGTACCTTATGACGAACGTATTGGCTGAAGGAGTTAGAACAAAAAAGGTACCCGATGTTCCATCGGGTACCCCGGGTGTAACTATGATGTGCTGCGGTCCAGCAGGTTGATCTTCATGTCATAAAGTCTGGGAGTCAGATCCACATGGACAGGATGGGCATTAACGATACGTCTGTTCTCATCCCAGAGCGTATCCAGCTCCTTTGCACAGAAATCCCTGATCTCCATCACCTTGGGGGATTCGTATACACATTCGCCCTTCAGGAATATGGGCTTAAGGATCTCCTTGACGGTAAACTCGCCGGGATTAAGGTGGGTCTTTTTCCAGGGCTCGTTCGGATCGAACAAAAGCAGGGGCTCATCTTCTCTGATCTCTTCTCCCACCAGAGCGATAAGCTCGGCCTTGATCTTGCCGGTGGCCTTTTCGTAAATCCTGTAGATCGTCTTATTTCCGGGATTGGTTATCTTCTCGGTGTTTTCGGAAAGCTTTATCTTCGGGATAAATTCGCCGTCTTCACCCTGAACCGCCGAAAGCTTGTATACACCGCCAAATGCAGGCCAGCCTGCAGAGGTGATGAGGTTTGTACCCACGCCCCAGGAATTGATGGCAGCACCCTGCACCTTAAGAGAATCGATGAGGTACTCGTCCAGATCGTTGCTGGCGGCTATTATAGCATCGGGGAAGCCTGCTTCGTCCAGCATTTTTCTGGCTTTTTTGGACAGATAGGCCAGGTCTCCCGAATCCAGTCTGATACCATAGCGGCTGTTCAGCCTGCCCTCTTCCCTCATCTCCTTAAAGACGGTGATGGCGTTGGGAACGCCGGACTTGAGCGTGTCATAGGTATCTACCAGAAGCGTACATGCGTTAGGGTAGAGCTTTGCGTAAGTCCTGAATGCCGTCAGCTCATCGGGGAAGCTCATGACCCAGCTGTGAGCATGGGTGCCCATAACAGGTACATCAAAAAGCTGACCGGTGAGCACATTTGAAGTCCCCACACAGCCTCCTATCATGGCTGCTCTGGCGCCATAGGTTCCTGCATCGGGTCCCTGGGCACGCCTTAAGCCGAACTCCATGATACCGTCGCCTCTTGCGGCAAAACAGATCCTGGAGGTCTTTGTAGCTATAAGTGACTGATGATTGATGATGTTGAGGATCGCCGTCTCCAGAAGCTGGGCTTCCATTATAGGTGCTATCACCTTGACCAGGGGCTCCCTGGGGAAGATCACCGTACCCTCAGGTATGGCGTAAATATCTCCTGTGAACTTAAAATCTCTGGCCCAGTTCAGAAACTCCTCGTCAAAAATATTGAGGGACCGCAGGTATTCTATGTCCTGCTCGCTGAAATGGAGTTCCTTGACATATTTGATCACCTGCTCCAGACCTGCCATAATGGCATAGCCGCCTCCCAGGGGATTAGTCCGGTAAAACATGTCAAAGATAACACGTTTATTCTGGTTTTCATTCTTGAAATACCCCTGCATCATGGTAAGCTCATAGAGATCTGTCAGAAGGGTCAGATTTTGTCGATCCATAACTTTCTCCTTATTATAAAAGATTCTTCGTCACTGCGTTCCTCAGAATGACAACAGATATACTGCGTTCCTCAGAATGACAACAGATATACTGCGTTCCTCAGAATGACAACAGATATACTGCATTCCTCAGAATGACAAATGATATACTTCGTTCAATCCTTCTCCTGCATCGCCTGGATTTCAGGGATCACGGAGTACATGGGTTTAACATCCTTTTTATTCTTGAGGACACGGTCAATATAGTTCCTGGTAGCTTTTGCCACGAGGGGTGACAAAGCCAGCACACCGATAAGGTTGGGAAGCATCATCAGACCATTGAAAGTGTCGGAGATGTCCCAGGCCAGCTGTGCCGTCATGACCGAACCTGCCAGAACTATGATCACAAAGATAATACGGTAGGGCCATACAGCCTTCTCTCCGAAGAGGTAATGACAGGCTGTGGTGCCGTAATGGCTCCAGCCAAGTACCGTGGAATATGCAAAAAGCAGGATAGCCAGGGCGATGAATACAGCGCCCGCAGGTCCGAAAACATTAGAGAATGCGGTGCTTACAAAGGATGAAGAGCCTACGCTCTCTCCCAGCTCAGTCAGCTCACCGGTGGTCAGATCCACCACGCCGGAGGAAAGCACCGTGAGTGCGGTAAGCGTACATACTATGATAGTATCCGCAAAAACTTCGAAGATGCCCCACATACCCTGTCGCACAGGCTCCTTTACATTTGAAGAAGAGTGCACCATAACCGACGAGCCAAGACCGGCCTCATTGGAGAAGACGCCTCTCTTAAAGCCCATCTTCATGGCAAGGGCCAGACCATAACCAAAACCGCCGCCTGCTGCAGCCTTTACGGAAAATGCTCCCCTGAATATCGCTGAAAAGATCTCGGGGATCATGGAAATATGCATGATTATTATGATCGCAGTACCTATGAAATACAGTACTACCATGAAAGGAACCAGCTTCTCGGTGGTAGCTGCCACTCTCTTAAGTCCGCCCAGGATAACCGCCGACACTGCAATGAACAGGAAAATGCCCACTGCGATAGGGGGTATGGTGACGCCCACGCTGCTGCCTGCAGTCACCACATTTGAGACCATGGAATTGACCTGGCTCATATTACCTATTCCAAAGGAGGCCAGCAGACAAAATACCGAAAAAAGCATAGCCAGAACGGAGCCCACTGTCTTAAGCCCGGGCTTTGCCCCCAGACCGTCTCTCAGATAATACATGGCGCCGCCGTGCCATTCACCTGTCTTTCCTTTACGACGATACAGGATACCCAGCACATTTTCGGAATAGTTCGTCATCATTCCGAAGAATGCGATCAGCCACATCCAGAATACGGCACCGGGACCTCCGGCAGCTATGGCTCCCGCCACGCCGACTATATTACCTGTTCCCACCGTAGCTGCCAGCGCAGTACACAATGACTGGAACTGGGATATACTGGCATCCTTGGTCTTGCCAGTGACATGTGAATCGGAAAAGATAGCCGCTATGGTATTGCTCATCCAGTGCTTAAAATGCGTTACCTGGAAAAATCCGGTAAGTCCCGTCATGATAATGCCTACGGCTCCCAGCAGAATAAGCGCCGGCCAACCCCACACGATGCCATTGATGACGTCATTTACACTCGCAATTGTGTCCACTATCTGATTCATAAAACACTCCTCTCAAACTAAGTTTCTTCCTGTCCTTCATGATGAAAAGCGTATGGTTCGGGATCTTTCCTTGCCCCATATGGTCAAATGCCCGCTTCACACGGTTAAGTATTATACTACAAATCACGTTTTCTGAAAAGACCTGTTATTTTCGGCCTTTTCCGCAATGACACATCAGGATCTAAGGCCCGAGAAGAAATCCTTGAGCACGGCGGAGCACTCATCCTCCAGGATTCCTTTCTTTATCTCGCAGCGGTGATTAAACTCCTTCATCTGAAGCAGGTTCAGAATGGAGCCGGCGCAGCCGGCTTTAGGGTTCATGGCACCGATGACTACCCGGTCTATCCGGGATTGTATGATGGCGCCGGCACACATCTGACAGGGTTCCAGGGTCACATACATGGTACAGCCCTCCAGCCGCCAATCTCCCAGTTTCCGACTGGCCTTCCTGATGGCTGTGATCTCCGCGTGGGAAAGGGTGCATTTGTCCGTATTGCGCCGGTTATAACCCCTGCCTACTATTTTCCCCTCAAATTCCTTCATGCGCTCTTTTATGTCCTGAACCGCTTCTCTGTTTGAAGACAGGCCGTTATACACTATCACACAGCCTATGGGGACTTCACCTGCTTTAGCTGCCTGTTTTGCCTGCTTTATGGCTTCACGCATGTATTTTTCGTCCATGTCCATTTTATGATACTCCGTTATTATAAGATTCTTCGTCACTGCGTTCCTCAGAATGACAACAGATATGGTAAATGATATAATATGAGATAATCATTACCTGCAAAAATAAAGTCTTTCAATATTTCAATAAAGGGGATTACCATCTGATAATGAAAATATATTCCATCAACAAAACCACACTCATCGATTATCCGGGGCTGGTAGCGGCCTCGGTATATACCGGCGGCTGCAATATGCGCTGTATCTACTGTCATAATGCGCCTCTGGTGATGTGCCCTGCATCGCTTCCCACCATCGATGAGGAGGAATTCTTTTCTTTTCTGGATAAGCGCAAAAATATCCTCCGGGGAGTGTGCATCTCAGGAGGAGAACCCACGCTGTGTCCGGATCTCACCGCTTTTATTGACAGGATCAGGTCCTATGACCTCAAGGTCAAGCTGGACACCAACGGCACAAACCCTGATATCATCTCCGATCTCATCAGATCAAAACGCGTGGATATGATAGCCATGGACATAAAATCCCATCCCGAAGATTACCCAAGGATCTGCGATTGTGATGTTTCCATCGAAAATATCAAAAAATCCGTCAGTCTTATAATAAACGCTCCCATAGATCATGAATTCAGGACCACCGTCCCCTCCGGCGTCTTTTCCGAAGATGATATGATCAGGATCGGACAGTGGCTGCAGGGAGCAAGAGCCTATTTTCTCCAGGCGTTTAAAGAAGCCGACACCTGCATGACTACGGGATTACAGGAGCCTTCAGGAGAGGAAATGAACAGACTGAAGTCTGCCATACTCCCGTATATTCCGGTCGCATCGATCCGGGGAATAGATTAAGATTCTTCGCTTCGCTCAGAATGACATTAGGGGAGCTCAGTATGACATTGGGGGAGCTCAGTATGACATTAGGGGAGCTCAGAATGACATTAGGGGAGCTCAGTATGACATTAGGGGAGCTCAGTATGACATTGGGGGAGCTCAGTATGACATT